>JAISPN010000131.1 GCA_031274845.1 Acidobacteriaceae bacterium | reverse complement strand
GCCGTTTTATGAACACACGTAACGTCGTGCTGAATCGCCCTGCGGTCGAAGCAGGATTGGCCGTTCTTGAGGCCGGAGGGGATTTTGCGGACGGCGTCATCGCCTTTGATGGCCAATGGCTTGGCGGCGAAACATTTGTGTCATTTGATAAGAAAGCGGTAAAACTTCTGAAGGAGCGGGGACATGCCGCTCTGCTGTTGAAATAGACCATGCTGCCGCTCCGCCACGGTTCTTTCTCTCGCGCTGGTTTTTCGCTGTTGGAAGCAGTGGCGGCGATCGCCATTGTCGGCCTCACGGCGGTGAGTGCTCTCGAAGCCGTCGGGAGCGACATGCGCACGGCGGAAAAGTCACGCCGGGCGCTGGAGGCGGAGGCGCTGGCCACCTCGCGCATGGACCTCATGGATCTCCTCACCGACCGTGAACTCCAAGCGCTTCCCGATTCTATTACATCAGGGAAGTTTGACAAACCGCTTGATGAGTATACATGGAAGACGACGTCCGCGCCGCTGAGCGACCAGGCGGGCGTTTACGACGTTCGCATCACGGTCGATTGGCCGACGGGCTCGTACGTCATTCGCACGTACCAATACCGCCGTCCCCCGCTGGCGACCCAACGATGACGATGCGCGCTCGCCCTGGCATGACGCTCATGGAACTGGTCATCGGACTCGCGATCACCGGCATGATGGCCGTCGCCGGCGTCTCGGCGTTCGAGTCGATCATCGATCATCGAACCGTCATTCGGACTGCGTCGGCGTCGACCGAACGCGCGTCGGCGCTGCGCGAGACGATCCGAACCTGGGTGGTGAATGGCACGCCGCGCATACAACTCGGCGGCGGCCCGCGCGGCCTGACGAGCGGTGCCGGTCGCGCTGGGGCGAACACTGCCATGGGCGGCATGAATGTCGCCGCGGTCACGCCCGCCACGGCGATCGGCGACGAGTTCACGGTCACGACCTCGGCGCTTACCCCGGCGCTGACGCCGAATATTGCGATTCGTCTTTATATAGATGGAGACGCGAATACTCCAGAGAAGGGGCTGACGATGGAGTATCAGCCCACCCCGCAATCGCCGCTGTTGCGCCGGATGCTCGATTCGACGATCGACACGCTGCGCGTCGAGTATCTGGACGGCACCACGCATCGCTGGTTCGACGCGTCGCAAGCCGCCACGCTCGGGACGGTCCTCGCGGTGCGATTGACGATGATTCCAAGCCCATCGGTGACGGCTTCGCCGCTCGTCACCCTGCCGCTCGTGTTCGCGATCCGTGGCTCCGCCGCGCAACAGGCTCCGCTCCGATGAGAACACGTCAATGAGAATATGTCAATGAGAACACGTCATGGAGTCGCGCTGCTGGCGGCGCTCTGGCTCGTGGTCGCGATCGCGGCGGTGGCGTTGCAGTTCAGCCTCGAAGCGCGCGAGCGCCGAACCGTCGGGTTGCTCGTGTCGGAGCGCGGCATGCAACGTGGTCTCGCACTTGGCGCGCTCGCGCTCGTACAGGCGCGGCTCGATCAGGCGCGCCGCGTGGCGCCGCCGGGAACCACCGTCCACCGGCTGCGCGCCAGCGATCCGTGGCTCGCCATCGATTCGCTCTACACGGGCACGGTCATGGTCGACAGTCTGCCCGTCGAGGTCGTCGCCCAGGATCTGGGTGAAAAATTGAATATCAATTCACTCGCCGAAAATGATATTCGCTCGTTCTTCAACTACCTCCTCAAAGATTACGCAAAGGCCACGCAGCTCTCGCAGACGATTATGGATTGGCGCGACGCCGATTCCATTCCCCGGCCGGAAGGGGCTGAGAAAGACGCATATCTCAAAGCGGGGATGCTCGCGCTGCCGGCGAATGCGCCATTTCGTGAAGTGGACGACCTGCGGAACGTGATGGGGATGACGCCGGAGATTTACGCACAGGCGAGTCCGTATTTCACGACCCGTGGCACCGGCACGGTCAATATGAATACCGCGCCGGTGCCTGTCCTTCGCGCGCTGCCTGGTATGACCGATCAAACGCTCAATATGATTCTACAATTGCGGTCGCAGGGCCGGCGTATCGAGAATATTCAGCAGGTATTCACCGCGCTTGGCGGAAAGAATGGCGGAGCGGGATTGCTTGCCACGCAGGGTGTGCTCGCGCCTCGGGTGACGGTATCGACGCAGACCGTTCAGTTCGTCATCACGGCGCGCACCGGGCCACAATCACAACCCACCAAGCTTACCGCAATCATCAACCGGGTCGGTACGACGGCCGTGATTACGAATCTCGTATGGTGAACCGTTCGCGCATTCCGTCGAAACATGCTCGCACGGGCGTTGCGATCTCCGCGACCGAACTCGTCGCGGTGGACGCACGGCTCCGTGGCGGCGTCTGGCGCGCGCCGCTCGACCCGCCGCCGAGCGACATGGCGCACTGGCCGTCGTTGGCCACGGCGCTCTCAGATCTCTCTCGTATGCTCGGGGACGCCGGCGGGACAGTCGACAGTGCGCTCATGCCGCCGCTCGCCGAAGTCCGGCGGCTCACGCTGCCGCCCATGCGCGAGGACGATATGCGGCGGCTGCTGTCGCGCAACGCCTCGAAGTATTTCGTGGGCGCACGCTCGGCGCAGATAGTAGGCGTGAGTCTGGCGCCGATCGCTGACGTGTC
>JAISPN010000084.1 GCA_031274845.1 Acidobacteriaceae bacterium | reverse complement strand
GGGGAGATCCTTCCTCAGTATTTGCCGTGCCCATGACTCTCCAAGGCAACGGCGTCTCTTCCCAGCAATCAATCGGACCCGCGCGAAGCGAGCCCCGCGGATGCGTCAGAACGCGCCTGAGTTGAGGCCCGGTTGTACCTGGATGACCGTCGAGGCGGAGCCGATGATTTTGTCGTTCCGCTTCATGTGGAAGTAGATCTTGTAGCTGCCTTCAATGCGATAGACGTGCTGCACGCTGAAGCGGCGGCGGATTTTTGATTTTCCCGCTTCGTAGGGATCGCAATCACTGGTCGCTTCCGAAGAGGTCTCGTCGCCCCATTCCCAAGTGATGGTCGGGCAGTAGAACTCTTCGGAGTTGTCCGAGCCCCCTTGCAGTTCCGCGGTGAGCAGGACACGAGCGGGCGAGACGGCGACCGAGGGCTGCGCCCGCAGCGTGAGCTTGGGGCGATCGTTTTTGGACGGCTGCTGCGCGGTCAACACGAGAGCGCCGGCACAGGCCACCGCGCCCGCGGCGGTCACCGAAAGAATGCGCTTGAAGGCAAAGGCACGCATGGCCGCACATTGTAGCGCGAGACGATGAAGGCGGCGCGCTTGGTGGATCGCCTTCGCGCATAATGAAGGCGTGCCTTCCTCGACGAACCTGACGCCCATCACTCTCAGTTCAGCGCCGCTCTCGGCGATCGATGTGGACCTTCTGGTCCTCCCCTGGTTCGAGGGGCAGGCGCCCGCGTCGGTTGACGGACTGGACGAGGCGACATCTGGCGAGGTCGTCCGCGTGCTCGCGAGCCGTGAGTTTCTGGCGCGGCCCTTCGAGCTGTTCTTCACGCCCATTGTCACCCGGTCGTGGACGCCTCGACGGTTGTTGCTCGTGGGCGCAGGCCCGGAGCGGACATTCGGCCTCGACGTGGTACGCCGTCTGGCGACGGCCAGCGTGCTGGCGGCCAGACAGCGCCGGATTTTAAGTGTGGCGTTCGTGCTGCGGCCGGGGCTGCCGACGGCGGCTGGTGACGTCGATGCCGCCGGGCTGCTGCAAGCGATTGCCGAAGGGCTCACGCTGGGCGAGTTCGATGGCGGCGCGTACAAGACCGGCGACGCGGCATTTGGCCCCGCGCCGCGTCTTGTCATCGTCGAGCAGGTGACAGAAGACATATCGCCGGAACGCCCCGCGCGTCTCGTGGCGGCCGTGACGCGCGGCCGCGTCCTTGGCGAGTGCAGCAACCGGGCGCGGCAGATGGCGAACGAACCGGGCAACCGGTTTACGCCGGAGGAGTTTGCGAGGCGCGCGTCCGGGATTGCGTCTGATGGCGGCGCGCAGGTCGAGATTCTGGACGAACGTCAGATCGCCGATCTCAACATGGGACTGCTGATGGGCGTCGCGCGCGGCAGCGGCGAGCCGCCGCGCCTGATGGTGTTTCGTCACGATCCGCCGGACGCTTCGCCAGGGCCGGTGCTGGGGCTGGTCGGCAAAGGCATTACGTTCGATACCGGCGGGATCTCGCTCAAGCCGGCCGACGGCATGGAGCGGATGAAGAGCGACATGACCGGCGGCGCCGCCGTCGCGTGCGCCATGCACGCCATCGCGCGTCTCAAGGCGCCGATTCGCGTGATTGGCGTCGTGCCGGCGACTGAAAACATGCCGGGCGGCCGCGCCATCAAGCCCGGCGACATCCTCACGAGCGCCGAAGGGAAGACGGTAGAAATCCTCAACACCGACGCCGAAGGACGCCTCGTGCTTGGTGACGGGTTGTGGTACGCGCGCACGCTCGGCGCGACGCATCTTGTCGATGTCGCGACGCTGACCGGCGCTATCGTGACCGCGCTCGGCAAGCAGATCACGGGGCTCTTCGGCACGCCGCCGTGGTGGGTCGATCGCGTGCGCCGCACGGCCGATCGCGCTGGCGATCGGAGCTGGCCGCTGCCGGTGTACGACGACTACAAGGATCAGCTCAGGAGCGAGATCGCCGACTTCACCAACAGCGGTGGACGTCAAGCCGGGTCGATCACGGCGGCGCTCTTCCTCAAGGAATTTACCGGCGGCCTTCCGTGGGCGCACTTGGACATCGCCGGCACCGCGTGGGCGGAAGAGGCAAAGCCATATCAGCCGAAAGGCGCCACGGGCGTGGCGGTGCGGACGCTGGCGGAGTTGCCCTTTACCGCCGCTGACTGGAAGTAACCCGTGCAGGACAGCGCGACTCAGACGCCCTCAACCCCCACGCCGTACATCGTCACGATCGTCAAGCCGAAGAGCGATCTGGAAGGGCTCTCCGACGTCTTGCTTGGATCGCTCGGTCTTGCCGGCATGTTCGTCCTGGGCGCCTTGATCCTCGCGGCGCTCTTTGCGGGCGTGCTGTTTCTCTGGCGATCGAGGCGTGGCGTCGATCCTGACTCCCAGGACGACACCCACATCATCTGAGCGGTGAGTGACGCTCAGCGCGCGCGGGCGATCGGTTCGCTCGCGAGCGAGGTCTGGTAGTTCTTCACCGCGTCAAAGAGCGCGACGGCAATCCGTTGCCGGTACGCGTTGCTCTTGAGGAGACGCGCTTCCTGCGCGTTGGTCAAAAACGAAATCTCCGTGAGGACGCTCGGCATCGACGCGCCGATGAGCACCACGAACGGCGCCTGCTTGACGCCAAGATCGCGAAGCGTCTTGTTTGCCGGACGAAGCTGGTTCACCAGCGCGCGCTGCACGTAGGTGGCGAAGTCGCGTGATTCGTCAACCTTGTTGTTGAGCGCGATCGTCTTCACCACATCCGGCAGTTCCGCCATGTTCTGACCGGACGCCGCGTTTTCGCGCGCCGCCACCGCCGCGGCGCTCTGGTTGACGGCGAAGTTCAGGAAGTACGTTTCAACGCCGTGTACAGACGGCGTGTTGCTGGCGTTGGCGTGAATCGACAGGAAGAGATCCGCGTTCTCCGCGTTGGCGATGGCGGTCCGCTCCTGGAGCGACACGTAGGTGTCGCTGCGCCGCGTGAGCACGATTTCAAGTCCGGGCACCGCGCGCAGTAACTTTTCGAGACGGAGCGCCACGTCGAGGACGAGATCGGCTTCCGACGTATCGCCATCTTTCGTGCCCGGATCGTGGCCGCCATGTCCCGGATCGATCACGATGCGCGAGACGCCCATTCCCAATTGACGCGCGATCGAGAATCCACCGACGGTGTTGTGGGGAGACATCGATGCGTTGGGGAGCACGGTCGCAGGCACGTGCGATGGGGCGGCGGCCGCGGTGGTGGCGATCGGGGCGTCCATGTTCATGTTCGCGCCAGGCACGATGACGGCCAGCGCGCCGACGCCTGATCCGATCCGCGTGGCGCTCAACCCGACGAGCGGCGTTATGACCGGCGGCGGAGGCGCGGCGGGCTTCGCCGTTGTTTTCGCGACGAGCGCCGGCGTCTGCAGGCAGTCGATGACCAGACGGGGCGGGTTGTACAACGGATAGACGGTGTAGCTCGATACGTTGCCGGCATCGAGGACGACACGCGTGGTCTCGTTTGGATGACTGCCGACGCGCACCTCGCGCACGGCGGCGGTGTCGCCATCGAACCTGAGCGTTCGCTCCTTGAGCGCATCGACGGGGCGCGTCGATGGCAGATCCACGTAGACGCGCGCCGGATTCTCGACGCGTTCATCACGGAACGTGACGTCGCCGTCGAGTTCAATCGTGACGCGCACGATGTTGCCGGAGATCGTCCGCTTGATGCTCTTGATCGTGGCAATCTTCTCGCCCGGCGCGGCGTTCGCGGCAGGCGCCGCTGGCGCAACCGATGTGATCGGTGCGGCCGGTGCGGGAGGCGACGCTTTCGCGGCAGGTGTCGTTTTCGTGTGGCCGATCGTCGCCGGCGTCAGCGGAACAGGACGCGCCGATGCGGAGGCCGGCGCTGGCGTGGGTGCGGGCGCGGCGGCGGGCGATGGGTTGTCAGTGGCGGAGGGTTGCGCCGCGGGCGTCACCATCGCAA
>JAISPN010000293.1 GCA_031274845.1 Acidobacteriaceae bacterium | reverse complement strand
AGGAAATTGGACACGACGAAGGTGAAATCGAGCGGTGGTGATTCAGTGCCGGCGTCGCAGTTGCTCCGTCAGCCTGGTACAACCCTCGAAACCATGCTGGCGCGTGGCGCGGTTACGCTCGATCTCTGTCCTGAGCGTCCATCGATCGATCTCGCCAGTCTTGAGACCAGCGTCAAGTACACCGGATACTTGCGTCGCCAGATGAGCGAAGTGGAGCGCGCCAGAAAAGAAGAACGGCGCAAAATTCCTCGCAACTTCCCGTTTCACGACGTTCCCGGGTTGTCTCGTGAAGTGGTGCAACGCCTCGCGCAAGTCCAGCCAGATACGCTCGGACAGGCACTCAGGATTCCTGGCGTGACACCGGCCGCAGTCGCGGTGCTTGGCTCGTACGTGGGAAAATTCACCCGTCCACACGCGTGACCGAACAAGACTTTGCCTCTCTGTTGGTGCCATTGCTCAAGGCACACCGGCTGGATCTTTCCGAAGACCAGCAAGGTCAGCTCTCGCGCTACTACGAGCTTTTGAGCCGGTGGAACGAGCGCATTAACCTCACGGCGCTCCCGATGGCCGGCTACCCGGAATCAACGCTCAACCGCTTGATCGTTGAGCCTGCGATCGCCTCGACTCTTCTGGACGATCGTCCGCTCCATATGCTCGATCTTGGTTCAGGCGGCGGATCTCCGGCGATTCCGTTGAACATCTTTCGGCCGATGTTCAGGGTCACGATGGTTGAGTCTCGGGAGAGGAAAGCCGCATTTCTCCGCGAAGCGGCCCGCGAGTGCAATCTCAAACATACGGCGGTCATTAATTCGAGATTCGAGGAGCTGAATATCAGCGTTCCCGTCGACGTCGTGACTGTCAGGGCTGTCAGGCTCGATGGTGGCGTTCTGTCGCTGATCCATCGATTCCTTGTCCCGAACGGCCGGTTGCTGATTTTCGGACCGCGCGAAACTCCCCCACTGTTCCGTCCGTTGGAGTATTGTCAGCTTCCGGGCGAAAACTCGTATCTCACGCTGTTGGTAAAAGAGGCCGGGTGATCTGACCGCGTGAAATGTTCCACGTGGAACACTTGACCGGTTCGCTCTCAATTTTCTATTCTCAAGTGCTTCAAGCGATGTTTATAGGTCGATCAACAGAAAATATATGGCTCGCATAGTCGCCATTGCCAACCAAAAAGGTGGCGTTGGAAAGACCACCACGGCAATTAATCTTTCGGCCGCGCTGGCAGGTCTCGGCCAACGCGTGCTGCTTGTCGATATCGATCCGCAAGGAAATCTGACCAGTGGCGTGGGGCTCAAAGGACACGCCGCTGAAGCAGGCACGGCGTACGAAGCGTTGACGTCTCGCGAGGTTGCACACGATCCGTCTGTCTACGTCTTGCCGACTGAAACGCCGAATCTCTCTCTCATCCCGGCCGATCGGCAGTTGACTGGCGCCGAGATCGAGATGGTGTCGCTTCCGCAGCGCGAAGAGCGGCTTCGACAACTGCTGGCGCCGCTGCGCGATCGATTCGACCGCATTTTCATCGACTGTCCGCCTTCGCTTGGCTTGTTGACGCTCAACGGTCTTGTCGCCGCCGATGCGCTCATCATTCCGCTTCCTTGCGAGTACCTCGCGATTGAAGGGCTCGCGGAGTTGGTAGGCACATTGCGCCGCGTGCGCGTGGCACTCAACCCATCGCTCGATATTGATGGTGTGTTGTTCACGATGTACGAGGAACGCACGAAGCTCGGGCAAGAGGTCGCGCGTGACGTGCGCGAGTTCTTCAAGGAGAAGGTGTTCCGCACGGTCGTGCCGCGCAACATTCGTCTCGCCGAATCACCCAGCCACGGCATTCCGGCGATTGTGTACGATCCGAAATCGCGCGGCGCGGAAGCGTATATGGCGCTCGCGCGCGAAATCATCGAGCGCACAACGTCGACTCAATCCTGACGCGGTTTTTGACATGGAAAAACGTCCTGCTCTCGGCAAAGGCTTGAGCGCGCTCATTCCCGACGCGCCTCCGCAACCTGTGGCGCCTGCGATTCCGACCGATGTCGAGATCTCCCGGCTCGTGCCCAATGTGTATCAGCCGCGCGGCCAGATGGACGATGCGCGGTTGGAGGATTTGGCGCAGTCGATCCGGACCAACGGCGTGATTCAACCGATCGTCGTGCGGAAGGAGGGCGATCGGTTTCACATCATCGCTGGCGAGCGTCGCTGGCGCGCCGCGCAACGCGCGGGCCTGACGCGTGTGCCGATCGTGGTGCGCGATGTTGCGACGGGCACGGAGCGGTCGCTGCTCGAGATGGCGCTCATCGAGAACATCCAGCGCGAAAATCTGAATCCAATCGACGAGGCGCTGGCGTACAAACGGCTCGCGACTGAATTTCAGATGACGCAGGACGAAATTGCTACTGCGGTCGGCAAAGAACGCGCGACGGTGGCAAATGTCGTTCGACTGTTGAAGCTGCCCGCGGAGATTCAGGCCGAAGTCGCCTCTGGCGCGCTGTCGATGGGGCATGCGCGCGCGCTGCTTGCGCTGTCCAGCGAGGACGAGCAGCGGCGTCTCGCGCGTGAAGTCATCGCCAACGGCTTGTCCGTACGTGCCACCGAGGCGCTCGTGCGCGAGTCGTCCGAGCCAGCGCCAGCCGCGGAGCCCGGCAGAGAGACGGAGAACGTGGAGCCCAAGGCCGATGTGCACACGCGCGCGGCCGAAGAGCGCCTGAAGCTTCTGTACGGCACACGCGTTCGCATCGTTCGCCGTGGCAAGAAAGGGCGGATCGAGTTCAACTTCACGTCGGAAGACGAGTTGATCAGGATTTACGACCAACTGACTGACGGTCGATGATGACGAGGGTGCGGACAGCGCAGAGGCCTGCCCCGCGCGATGTTATCGGCGGTTCCCCGCGCTGCTCGTTTCGTGGTATAAATCCCTGTTGCGCTTGTGAAACAAAACACAAGCGTTGAAGAACCCTTAGTAAAACTGTGACTAACCGCACCGCAGCCACCCGCTACGCACGCGCGCTCCTCGACGTCGGACAGAAGGAACGAGCCGATCTGGACCAGATCGAAGGCGACCTTTCCCGCTTTGTGGCGCTGCTCGATTCGCACGAGCCGTTGCGCAAAGCGCTGTACAGCCCCGTCGTGCCGGCCGTGCGTAAACACGCCGCCGTCGAGGCGTTGTTGCAGCAACTTGCGCCGGCGCCTATCGTGGCCAAGCTGTTCCTGTTCCTCGCCGAGCGCGATCGCATGCCGCTCGTTCCCGAACTGCTCGCCGCGTATCGCCAGCGTCTTCTTGACGTGCAGCACGTGGTGCGCGCCGAGGTGACGACGGCGCTGCCGATCAGTGCGGACACGACACAGCGCATCGAACGAAGTTTGGCCACCGCCACAGGACGGACGGTGCAGTTGTCGACGCGCGTCGATCCCGAGATCGTCGGCGGCATGGTGGCGCGCGTGGGCGGCACCGTCTACGACGCGTCGGTGACCGGACACTTGCAGCGTATGAAACAGCGACTGGAAGAGAGCATCTGAGCATGGACATCAAAGCCGAAGAGATCTCCAAGATCATCCGCGACCAGATTGGCAGCTATGCCGTTGACGTCGACGTCGCCGAAGTTGGCAGCATCATCTCTGTCGGAGACGGCATCGCGCGTGTGTATGGCATCGAGAACGCCATGTCCGGTGAGATGCTCGAGTTTCCGCACGGCGTGTACGGCATCGCGCTGAACCTCGAAGAGGAAAGCGTCGGCGCGGTGCTCCTCGGCGAGTTTCAGGAGATCAAGGAAGGCGATGTCGTCAAGCGCACGGGCCGAATCATTTCGGTGCCGGTGGGCGAAGAAATGCTTGGCCGTGTCGTCAACGCGCTCGGTCAGCCGATCGACGGCAAGGGGCCGATTACGACAAAGCAGTTCTCGCCGATCGAGCGCATTGCTCCCGGCGTGGTCGACCGTCAGTCGGTGAAAGAACCGCTGCAGACTGGTCTCAAGGCCATCGACGCGATGGTGCCGATCGGCCGCGGTCAGCGTGAGTTGATCATCGGCGACCGTCAGACCGGCAAGACGGCGGTGGCGCTCGACGCCATCCTCAACCAGAAGAACACCGGCGTCATCTGCATCTACAACGCGATCGGCCAGAAGCAATCGACCATCGCGCAGGTGGTTCGCACGCTCGAAGAAGCGGACGCGCTCAAGTACACAATCGTGGTCGCGGCGTCAGCCGCCGATCCGGCGCCGCTGCTCTACATCAGCCCGTACTCGGCGTGCACGCTCGGCGAATACTTCCGCGATAGCGGCCGTCACGCGCTGGTCATCTACGACGACCTTTCGAAGCACGCGCAGGCGTACCGCGAAATCTCGCTGCTCCTCCGCCGCCCGCCGGGCCGCGAAGCGTATCCCGGCGACGTCTTTTATCTCCACTCGCGCTTGCTGGAACGCGCCGCGAAGTTGAAGACCGAGCTTGGCGGCGGATCGCTCACCGCGCTGCCGATTATCGAAACGCAAGCGGGCGACCTGTCGGCGTACATTCCGACGAACGTCATCTCGATTACCGACGGACAGATCTTTCTGGAATCGGACCTCTTCCACCAGGGCGTTCGTCCGGCCATCAACGTCGGCAACTCCGTGTCGCGCGTCGGCGGTTCGGCACAGATTAAAGCGATGCGTCAGGTGGCCGGCACCTTGCGTCTCGACCTCGCGCAGTACCGCGAGCTGGCCGCGTTCGCGCAGTTTGGCAGCGACCTCGACAAATCGACGCAGGCACAACTCACGCGCGGCGCGCGTCTTGTGGAAATTCTCAAGCAGCCGCAGTACGAACCGCTGGTGGTCGAACGTCAGGTGGCGATCATCTTCGCGGGCACCAACGGCTATCTCGACAAGGTGCCGGTCTCGGCCATTCGCGCGTTCGAGACCGAGTTGTATTCGTTCCTCGAGAACCGCTACCCGCAGATCCTCAAGGGCATCGTCGAGAAACAGCAGTTGGACGATGCGCTCAAGGCCGATCTGAACAAGGCGCTCAAGGAATTCTCGGACGACTTCGTGGCGCGGAAAACCGCCGCGGCATAAGGGCTGTTTGAGTCATGCCGTCACTGATTGACCTTCGCCGCCGCGTACGGGCGGTGAAGAACACCCAGCAGATTACGAAGGCGATGAAGATGGTCGCCGCGTCGAAGCTGCGTCGCGCGCAAGAGCGCATCATGAATGCGCGGCCGTATGCCGTGCAAATGCAGCGCGTGCTGTCGAACGTTGCCGGGCGTGTCGATCCGTCGATTCACCCGCTCCTCACCGAGCGTCCACTCGGGCCGGACAGCAAGACGCTGGTCATTGTCGTCACCGCCGACAAAGGGTTGTGCGGGAGCTTCAACACCAACGCCATCAAGGGCGCGACCTCGTATGTCGCCGGGAACTCGCAGCCGTGCACGCTCGGGCTCGTCGGCCGGAAAGGCCGCGAGTATTTTGCCCGCCGCGATTACGCGGTGGCATTCGAGCAGGTGAACATCTTTCATCGCCTGCAAGGCGATGATGCGCGCGTCATCGCGAAGCTGGCGATCGATGCGTTCACCAACGGTGAGGTCGATCGCGTGATGCTCGTGTACAACGAGTTCAAGTCGGTCATCTCGCAGCGCGTCGTGGTTGATCAGTTGTTGCCGATCTCGCGCGAGGATGTGGATGCCGGCGCGACGGCGCCGGTCGATGGCGAGCCGCAGGTGGACTACCTCTACGAACCGTCGCCGGAAGCGATCTTCCACGCCCTGCTGCCACGGTTCGTTGCCGTGCAGATCTACCGGGCGCTGCTCGAGAGCAACGCGGCCTTCTTCGCCGCGCAGATGACCGCGATGGACACGGCGGTGAAGAACTCGTCGGAGATGATTGCCAGCCTGACGTTGTATATGAACAAGGTGCGTCAGGCCGCGATTACAAGAGAAATTATCGAAGTGGTCTCTGGCGCCGAGGCCCTTTAAGCCGCGAAAAAAGATATGGCCAACACTATTGGAAAGATCGTGCAGGTAATCGGCCCGGTGGTCGACGTTGAATTCGAGGCAGGCCACCTGCCGGAGATCTATAACGCGCTGCGTATTTACGCGAACACGAAAGAGGCGGGCGTCATCGACGTCATCGCGGAGGTCGAACAGCACCTTGGCGAGAACCGCGTGCGCGCGGTGGCGATGAAGCCGACCGATGGCATGCAGCGCGGCATGAACGCCGAAGATCTCGGCGTGCCGATTTCGGTGCCGGTCGGGCCGGAGACGCTCGGCCGCGTGCTCAACGTCCTCGGCGAGCCGGTCGACTTTCCCGATCGTCCGGTGAAGACGAAGGAAACGTGGCCGATCCACCGCCCTGCGCCAAACCTCGAAAGCCAGTCGACCGAACTTCGCATGTTCGAGACCGGCATCAAGGTCATCGACCTGCTCGAGCCGTACTTGCAAGGCGGCAAGATCGGTCTCTTCGGTGGCGCGGGCGTCGGCAAGACCGTCATCATTCAGGAGTTGATCAACAACATCGCCATGAAGCACGGCGGTGTGTCGGTGTTCGGCGGCGTCGGCGAACGCACGCGCGAAGGCAACGACCTCTGGCACGAGTTCCAGGAGTCGGGCGTGATCGATCCGAAGGACTACACGAAGTCGCGCGCCGCGCTCGTCTACGGACAGATGACGGAGCCGCCGGGCGCGCGTATGCGCGTCGGGTTGACGGCGCTCACGGTGGCCGAGTACTTCCGCGATGCCGAAGGCAAGGACGTGCTCCTCTTCATCGACAACGTGTTCCGCTTCACGCAGGCAGGCTCCGAAGTGTCGGCGCTGCTTGGCCGTATGCCGTCGGCGGTCGGTTATCAGCCGACGCTGCTGACGGAAATGGGCCAGATGCAGGAGCGCATCACCTCGACGAAGAAGGGGTCGATCACCTCGGTGCAGGCGATCTACGTGCCTGCCGACGACTACACCGACCCGGCGCCAGCGACGACGTTCGCGCACCTCGACGCGACGACCAACTTGTCGCGTCAGATTGCGGAACTTGGCATCTACCCGGCGGTCGATCCGCTGGCGTCGACCTCGCGCATTCTCGACCCGCGCATCCTCGGCGACGAGCACTACAACACCGCCCGCGCGGTGAAGCAGATTCTGCAGCGCTACAAAGACCTGCAGGACATCATCGCGATTTTGGGCATCGACGAACTGTCGGAAGACGACAAGCTGACGGTCTCGCGCGCGCGCAAGATCCAGCGCTTCCTGTCGCAGCCGTTCTTCGTGGCGCAACAGTTCACCGGTCTTGAAGGCAAGTACGTGCCGATTGCCGATACGATCCGCGGCTTCAAGGAAATCGTCGAAGGCAAGCACGACGAGATTCCGGAGCAGGACTTCTACCTTGCCGGCCCGATCGAAGAGGTCGTCGAGCGGTTCAAGAAGCGGCAGGCGGCGTAAGGACGCACAGTGGCTTTACCCACCACGTTACATCTGCACATCGCGTCTTCGGATCGATCGCTCGTCGACGAAACCGTCGACGAGGTTCAGATCCCGGGCGTCCAGGGCTACTTCGGCGTGCTGCCCGGACACACGCCACTGCTCGCGCAGCTGAGCGTCGGCGATCTCTGGTACCGGCAAGGTTCCGAGACGCACCATCTGGCCATGGCCTACGGGTTTGCGGAAGTGCAGCCCGACCGCGTCACGATCCTCGCCGAAACCGCAGAGTCCGCCGACGAGATCGACGAGGCGCGCGCCGAAGCGGCCAAGCGGCGCGCGGAAGAACGCCTTCGCATACCGAATGCCGACATAGATATCGACCGCGCCAGCGTGGCGCTGAAGAAGGCAATCGTCAGAATTCAGGTATCCCAAAGGGCCCGTGCGGGGGTCTAATGCCCCTGCATGTTTTCCAATCTCATCAAGTTATTTCGCTATAGAGGACTGATTCAGAGTCTGGTGGTGCGCGAGTTGAAAGCGCGCTACCGCGGGTCGGTGCTCGGCTTCTTCTGGTCGTTCATCAACCCGCTGCTGCTCCTCTCGATCTACACGTTCGTCTTCACGAAGATCCTCCCGAACAGGAATCCGCTCGCGCAGCCGTACGCCGTGTTCATGTTCTGCGGCATCCTTCCGTGGAACTGGTTTTCCGCGTCGCTCATCGAGGCGTCGGGCTCGCTCGTCAGCGGAGGAAATCTCATCAAGAAGGTGCTCTTCCCCGCTGAAGTGTTGCCGCTCGTGAACGTCCTGGCGAACATGGTGCACTTCTTCCTCGGGCTGATCATCCTTGCGGCATTTCTCATCGTCTATCGCCACTGGCCCGATCCGGCGGGTCTCATCTGGTTCCCGGTGACGGTCGCGATCCAGTTGCTGTTCACCTCCGGGCTGGCGCTGTTTCTCTCCGCGCTGACGGTGCACTACCGCGACATCCGCGATCTGCTCGCCAACCTGCTGACGTTCTGGTTCTTTGCCACGCCGATCATTTATCCGTGGCAGGACGAGAACGTGAAAAGCTACCAGTGGTTGCTGCAATGGAATCCGATGACGCACCTCGTGGTGCCGTATCAGGAGATTTTGTTTTTCTACGGGCCGGTCGGACATGCCAAGTGGCTGCTCGTGCTCGGCGCGTTGTCGGTCGTGCAGTTTCTGGCCGCGTACTGGTTCTTTGATCGGTTGAGGGATTCCTTCGCGGAAGCGGTATGACCCCTGCGATTCAGCTCGATCACGTCTCCAAGATCTACCGCCGCTACAGCGGCCGGCAGTTTGCCACGCTCAAAAGCGCGCTGCTGCAGCGCAGCATCCTCAAAGATCTGCAGGCGAACGAAGTGTTCCCTGCGATGAAGGACGTGTCGTTCTCGGTACCGAAGGGGGCCACCTACGGCGTGATCGGCCGGAACGGGTCCGGCAAGAGCACGGCGCTCAAACTCGTGGCCGGCATCACCAAGCCGACCTCGGGTACCGTTCGCGTCGATGGACGGATCTCCGCGCTCATCGAGCTTGGCGCCGGGTTCCATCCGGAAATTTCCGGCCGCGAGAACGTCTTCATCAACGGGATCATGCTCGGGTTGAGCAAGCGCGAGATCGAAGAGCGCTTCGACGAGATTGTCGATTTCGCCGAAATACGCGAGTTCATCGACGCGCCGGTGAAGACCTATTCGTCTGGTATGTACATGCGGCTCGGGTTTGCCGTGGCGATCAACGTGAACCCCGACGTGCTGCTGGTCGACGAGGTGCTCGCCGTTGGCGACGAGGGATTCACGCACAAGTGCCTCGACAAGTTCGCCGAGTTCCGGCGCCGGAACAAGACGATTCTGCTCGTCACGCATTCGCTCGGCATGGTCGAGCGGTTCTGCGATCACGCGGTCTGGCTCGATCACGGCGAGAAGATGGGCGAAGGCGATCCGCGTCGCGTCGTCGATCTCTACCTGACGGCGGTTGAGAAAAGCGAAGACGAACAGTTGGCCTCCGCTACCGCGAAAGCCGTGGCCGCGGCCGCGCCGCCAAAGCCGGCAGCCGCGGCGCCCGATGGCGAGCTGCGAAACATGTTCGAGGCGGTCGAAGGGCGCTGGGGCTCGCGCGAGATCGAGATCACCGAGGTCGCGTTTCTCGACAGCAACGGTACTGCGTCGTTCGTCTTCCACTCAGGCGATCCGATGGCGATTCGCCTCACGGTCGTCGCGCACAAACCGGCGGAAGACTTCGTGTTCGGGATCGGCCTCTTCAACGCGGACGGCGTCTGCTGTTACGGCACGAACACGTTCATCGAGCAGATGGACCCGCAACGCCTCGAAGGCAAAGTGACGGCGACCTTTGCGATCGACAGCCTCGATCTGGTCGAAGGGACGTACAAGGTTGACGCCGCGGTACACACCTGCGAGGGGTACCAGTACGACTACCACCGTCTCCTCTACACCTTCCGCGTGAAGTCGCGGACGCCGGACGCCGGCATCTACCGCCCGCGTCATCACTGGAGCTTCTCGGGGGCGGTGTCGTTCAAAGACGAGCCATGACGATGACGCGCGATCAGGCGGCCGCGTTTGCCACGTCACTGCGCGCGGCCGGCAAGACCATCGTCTTCACCAACGGCGTGTTCGATCTGCTCCACCCCGGTCACGTGCGGTATCTGCAGGCCGCGCGCGCGCTGGGCGATGCGCTCATCGTGGCCATCAACTCCGATCGATCCGTGCGCGCGAACAAAGGGCCGGAACGTCCGCTAACGCCCGAAGCCGAGCGCGCGGAAATTATTGGCGCGTTGACCGCGGTCGATGCGGTCACGGTGTTCGACGAAGAAACACCGCTCGGCATCATCACCGCCATTCAGCCCGACGTGCTCGTCAAAGGGGCGGATTGGGCGGCGGACGCCATCGTTGGCCGCGAGGTCGTCGAGGTGCGCGGCGGCCGCGTGGTGCGTATTCCCGTCGAGCAAGGACATTCGACATCGGCGCTCGTCGCCAAAATTCGACGCGGTACGGAACGAGTGTGCTGACGCCGGGCACCTCGCTCAATCTCATCGCGTTGCTGAAGAGCGCCGCGAGCAGAAGCGGCATGGACGTGCCGGCGCCGGCGATTGCGGGGCTCACGCCGGCCGCGAAGGCGATGCACGTTGCCGTTGCCGCGGCAGGGATGCCGCGCGGGATCGTGTTGTACGTCGTGCCAACCGATCGCGATCTCGAACAGGCGATCGCGGACGTGAGATTTTTTCTGTCGGCGCTCGAAGGATTATCGACAGCGGCCGCCGACGGCGCGGTGCTCTCCTTCCCGTCTCACGAGATCGATCCGTACCGCGGCATGGCGCCGCACTTTGGCGTCGTCTCGGCGCGCGCGCGAGCGCTCTGTGGCATCGCGTCGGGAACCGCGCGTGTCGTCGTCGCGTCGGCCGCGGCGCTGACGCCGAAAGTAAGCGCGCCGGAGCGAGTGCTCAACGCCTCCATTGACCTTCGTCCGGGGCAAGAGATCGCGCCTTCGGATCTGGCCGAGCTTTTCATTGATGCCGGCTTCAGCCGCGAAGATCCGGTGGACGAACATGGCGAGTTTGCCGTCCGTGGTGGAATCGTCGATGTCTTTCCCGCGAACGCCGCGCACCCGGTTCGTCTGGAGTTCATCGGCGACACGATTGAATCGCTGCGCACCTACGATGCGGCGACACAGCGCTCGCAGCATCCGATCGATCAACTCACGGTCGTGCCGCTCAACGATCAACTCGACGAACAGCTCCCGGCGACGATCTTCGACTATCTCGCGCGGAGCAGACAGTCGCGTGTCATCGTCTCCGAGCCGGACGAAGTCGACGCGCAGTTGACGAAGCAGGCCGAGCAGATTGAGCGCAGCTACAACCAGACGATTGGCGCCGAGGCCGAGCCCGGCGAGGACGACGATCTCGAGTGGGCCACCGAGTTCGGTGACGCCGACACGGAGACGCACGATGCGCCCGCGAGCCGTCCGCGATCCCGGCGGCCTGCGTCGCGCGTAAGCGATGCGCGCGCGCCGGAAGAACTGTTCGCGGCGAGCGACGCCGTGACCGCGCGGCTCGCGAGCGGCACACACCTCACGGAGTTGGGCATCGACG
>JAISPN010000170.1 GCA_031274845.1 Acidobacteriaceae bacterium | reverse complement strand
AACCGGACGTCAAAGGAGTAGTGGTCGAGAATCCTGACCGCGTCGTGCGGATCGACCGCCGCGACGAGACGGTTACCGGTGGCGTGAATCGCGTTCAGATGCCGCGGCGCGACGAAACCTGCAACTCCAGTAACGGCAAAGTTCTTGTCCATAAGAAGCGGCGTCCCGTCCGGCGGATCAGCAACCGATTAGAGGCGGAAAATATTTTTGCCGCTCATGCCCTTAAGTGCATTCCGCGTGTCCACGATGAGCGGCAACGTCGCCAACCGGCTGTAGTCAAACGCCGTGTGGTCCGTTGTGATCACCGCGCAGTCGAATCCTGCGGTGATGGCCGCATCCACATCGACGCTCTTCATCTCCACGTGCGCCTCGTGCAGCTCCGTCACCCACGGGTCGCTGTACGTGACGATGCCGCCACGGCGGATGAGCAGTTCGGCGACATCGAGCGCGGGCGATTCGCGCATGTCGTTCACGTCGCGCTTGTACGCGATGCCGAACAGATGGATGCGCGACCCGTTGACCGGCTTCTTGACCGAGTTCAACGCATCGGCGACGCGCTGCACGACGTACTCGGGCATGGAGCCGTTGACCTGACCGGCCAGCTCGATGAAGCGGCATTCGAATCCACTCTGCCGCGCCTTCCACGACAGATAGAACGGATCGATCGGAATGCAGTGACCGCCCAGACCGGGCCCCGGGTAGAACGGCATGAAGCCGAACGGTTTTGTCTTCGCCGCGTCGATCACTTCCCACACATCGATGCCCATCTTGTTGCTCATCAACGCAATCTCGTTGACGAGGCCGATGTTCACCGCGCGGAACGTGTTTTCGAGCAGCTTCACCATTTCGGCGACGCGGGTCGAGCTGACGGGCACGACGCTGGCGACAACGCGCCCATAGAGCGCGGCGGCGGCTTCCGTGCTCGCCTTCCCTTGGCCGCCGACGACCTTCGGGATCTTGCTGGTCGGGAACTGCACGTTCCCGGGATCGACACGTTCCGGCGAAAACGCGAGCAGAAAATCTTCGCCCGCCTTGAGGCCCGTCGCTTCGAGCATCGGCTGCACCACTTCGTCCGTCGTCCCCGGATACGTCGTCGACTCGAGGATGACGAGCTGCCCTTTGCGCAATCCTTTGGCGGCCGATTCAACCGCCTTCACGACGTACGACAGATCCGGGTCTTTCGTCTTTCGAAGCGGCGTCGGCACGCAGATGTCGATGACATCCATGTCGCCAAGCTTCGTCATGTCGGTCGTGGCGTGGAGCTTCCCGTGCCGGACGACCTCGGCCAACTCGGCCTCGGCGACGTCGGGAATGTAGCTACGGCCCGCATTGATCTGCGCGACCTTCGACGTATCGACATCAAAACCGGTGACGCTGAAACCGGCGCGCGCGAATTCAACCGCGAGCGGAAGACCGACGTATCCGAGACCGATAATGCCGATCCGCGCGTCGGTCTTGCGGATCCGTTCGAGGAGTTGCGTGGCTGGTGTCATGACCTGCGGCCTTCGATGCTGGGATGCGTGGCGCGGAGACGAGCGAGGTCGGCATCGACCATCATCTCGACGAGTTGTTTGAAATCGACCTTCGGTTCCCAAGAGAGCTCGCGGCGCGCCTTTGACGAATCGCCGAGCAAGTGCTCGACCTCCGCCGGCCGCAGCAGCGCCGGGTCTTGATAGACGTGCTTCTGCCAGTCGAGACCGGCGTGCGCGAAGGCCACCTCGATGAGCTCCTTGACGGAGTGGCTGACGCCTGTCGCAATCACGTAGTCGTCCGGCTTCTCCTGCTGTAGCATCAGCCACATGGCGTACACGTAGTCGCCGGCAAATCCCCAGTCGCGGTGCGCGTCGAGGTTCCCAATCGAGAGTTTGTCCGAGAGGCCAAGCTTGATCCGCGCGACGCCGTCGGTCACCTTGCGTGTGACGAACTCGAGACCACGCCGCGGCGATTCGTGATTGAACAGAATGCCGGAGACAGCAAACAGGTCGTAGCTCTCGCGGTAGTTGACGGTGATGTAGTGCGCGAAGACCTTCGACACGCCGTAAGGGCTGCGCGGATAGAACGGCGTGAGCTCGGTCTGCGGCATTTCGCGGACCCGGCCGAACATCTCGCTCGACGAGGCCTGATAAAAGCGAATCTTCGGGTTGACGCGGCGAACCGCCTCGATCGCGCGGGTGACGCCTTGCGAATTAAACTCGCCGGTCAACATCGGCTGATCCCACGACGCGGGCACGAAGGACATCGCCGCCACGTTGTAGAACTCGTGCGGATCGGCCTGTTCGACCGCCTTGATGAGCGACAACTGGTCGAGCAAATCGGCTTGCAGCAGCGTCACCCGTCCGAGCAGGTGTTCGATGCGCCATGTGTTCGAGGCGCTCAACCGGCGAATAACGCCGTACACCTCGTAGCCCTTGTCGAGAAGCAACTCGGCCAGATAGGAGCCGTCCTGTCCAGTAATCCCTGTGATCAGCGCGCGTTTTGCCATAGATAATTCCAACAAACGTACTATCGACGTGCCTCCGGCATCAACAGCAAATCATGAAACGCGTATCACCAGCGTCACAGCCGAGGCAGGGAGCTATCGCCGCATGGAACGGATCGACGTCGCAGTGATTGGCGCAGGGGTCGTCGGCCTCGCGGCGAGCGCGGCGATTGCGGCACGCGGACTGTCGGTCTGCGTGCTCGAACGGCACGCGCGGGCCGGGCTCGACACGAGCACGCACAACAGCGGCGTCATCCATGCCGGCCTCTACTACCCGGCCGGATCGCTCAAGGCGCGGCTCTCGGTCGAGGGGCGCCGTCTGCTCTACGACTTCTGTGAGCATCACGGCGTGCCGTACACGCGCTGCGGCAAGGTCGTCGTCGCGACACGCGACGCCGAGATCTCGCAACTGGAAGCGCTGCTCGCACGCGGACGCGAGAACGGCGTGGAAGGATTAACGCTTGTCGATCGCGACTTCGTGCGCCGCCGCGAACCGCACGTGCGCGCCATCGCCGCCCTGTACTCTCCGCACAGCGGCACCGTTGACGCCGAAGCGCTCGTCCGCGCGCTGCTGCGCGTGGCGAAGGATCGCGGCGTGATCGTCTTGCCCGGATCACCGCTCGTCGGCGCCGGTACGACGAAGGATGCAATCGCGCTTCAGACGACACACGAAACGATAGCGGCGCGACAGGTCGTCAACGCCGCGGGTCTCTATGCCGACACGGTTGCGCACAGTCTCAGCGCCGAGCCATTCACGATCTATCCGTGCCGCGGCGAGTACGCCGCGCTCGTGCCGTCTCGACGTCACCTTGCCCACGGTCTCGTCTATCCGCTGCCGCAAACACACAGTCTCGGCATTCACGCGCTCAAGCTGTTCAACGGCGACGTCTGGTTCGGTCCGACGGCGCGCTATCAGACCGACAAGGACGACTACGAACGCGATCGACTTCCTGTCGAGGCATTCCTCGAACCGGTGGGCCGCATCTTCGAAGGCGTGCGTCTCGACGATCTCCGTCTCGCCGGAAGCGGCATCCGCCCGAAGCTGCACCCGCCTGACGTGTCCTTCGCCGACTTCATGGTGAGACGCGACCGTCAGAACACACGAGTCGTCCACGCCGCCGGCATCGAATCGCCCGGCCTGACGTCGTGTCTGGCGATCGGCCGTCTCGTCAGCGACATCATCGCCGAGGAATCATGAAGTTAGCGCGACACGCGGACGGACGATAGAAAGCGTTCGAGCGCATCCTGCCATGCCGGGATCGGTTGCGCGATCGCGGCAACGAGCTTGGCGTTCGAGAGCGCGCAGTACTGCGGCCGCGCCGCGGGGAGCGTCACATCGGCAAATCGCACGATGTCGAAACGAGGCTCGACGCCGAGCAGTCTCGCCGCTTCCCTAGCGAATTCCAGCCACGTGGCGTGTCCCGAGTTGACGCAGTGATACAACCCGGACGAGGCGTGAGCTTCGAGGAGCGCGCGTGTCGCGTGCGACGCATCACCGACAAAGGTTGGCGACACGGTTCGGTCTGAAAACACCTTGACGGGCCGACCGGCCATGAGGCCGTTGACGATCCCGGCAACCGTCCCTTTGCCCGTTTCCCCGCGCGCGGCGGTTCCAAACAAGCTTTCCACGCGCAGCACGTACCAGCGCGGCGCATCGGCGGCAAACCATTCCCCCAGCAGCTTGGAGATCGCGTAGGCGCTCGGCGGACTCGGCGGATCGTCCTCTGTCAACGGACGCGGCGTTTTTCCGTCGAAGACGAAATCGGTGCTGAACTGCACGAGCGTGGCATCAAGCGTGGCGCACGCCCGCGCCAACGCGCGAACCCCGAACGCATTCACGCGAAGCGCGTCGAGCGGATGCTCCTCCGCCGCGTCCACCGCGTTGTAGCCGCTGGCGTTCACCACCACCGCCGGCGCGCACTGGCCAAGCACGCGCTGCACCGCGGCATCGTCCGTAATATCAAGCGCGGCGCGATCGAAGGGGATCACCTCGTGATGCGGAGCAAATTCCTCGTGCAGAGCGCCGCCAAGCTGGCCTCTCGCGCCAATGAGTGCGATGCGCATCAGACCGCC
>JAISPN010000150.1 GCA_031274845.1 Acidobacteriaceae bacterium | reverse complement strand
CGCGGTCTTACTCTGGGCCCCGCGCGCAACACAACATCAGGAACATCGACGTTGAGCCAGTGGCGCAACAGATCGAGCGCCGCGGTGGTCGGCCCGCTCACCTGAAGCGCGCGCGCTCGCTCGACGACCGCGTGCCAATCAAGCGCGGGCGCGCGGGCAATGAGCTGCTTCAGGTCGTACAGCCACAGCAACCGGATGAAGCTGTGTCCGGCCGCGTGTACCGCAAGGTACACGAGCTCGTCTTCCGCGCCAGGCACGAGCACCGAGGCGCCGTCAAACTCGAACGGCCGCGCGCGGTCCATGAGCGCGCCGCTCGGCATCACGGTGCCAAAGCCCGCGTAGGCATGAAAGTGAATTTCAAGACCCGGTTGATGCGCCCGGCTGAACGACAGATGGTGGCTGTGCCGCAGCAGATACTCGCGCGTCACCGCGTCATCCTCCGCGTGATAACCCGCGCTCGTAAGACACGCAATTGCGCGGGACAGATCGCCGGGCCGGATCAACAGATCGACATCGATCGACGGACGGACAGCGGGCGTGTCATAGAGGCGCGCGGCCAGCGCCGGACCTTTCAGGGCGCAGACCGGAATAAATGCGCCCGTCAGCGCCGTTACGGCGTCCGCAAGCGCCTGTCGCACTTGCGCATGCCACATCGATTCGACGACCGCTCGCCGCTGAAGGTGCACGGCAGTAGCGGCCGGCACATCGACACGCCGCAACACCGGTTCGAGGATGCCCAGCACGCCGTGGATGGCAGCCAGTTCGACAAACGCCTGCCACGCGTCGACATCCGTCGATCGGTAAAACGCCGAGAGCGCCACACTCGCCGCGGCGTCGTCAGGAAGCAACGCAAGCAGATGGAGCAGCAACGCGCGCGGCGTGTGGATCTGTTCAGGCGCAGGCACTGCCTGATTATAAGGAGCACTTGTTGAACGTCACACCCGCCACCGCCCGTCGTGACACATGGACCTCGCTCGGCGCGTTTTGCCGAACGTTGTTCGCGATGCTGGGCCGGCGTGTCCTCGTGGCGCTTCTGCTCTCCGCGGCGCTCGGCCTCACCGAAGGCGCCGGGTTCCTGCTGCTCATTCCGATGCTCACCGCCGTTGGCGTCGATACCGGCTCCGGCTCGGTGGGCATGCTCGCCTCAGCGATTAGCCGTGCGTTCTCGGCGCTTCATCTGACGCCGTCGCTGGTGACGGCGCTCTTCGCCTACGCGGCGGTCATCACCGTGCAAACGACGGTATCGCGGTGGCAGGTCATCACGGTGCTCTCGGTTGAACTCCACTTCGTGGCCGGAATCCGCAAGCGCCTCTATGCGGCCGTGGCCCGCGCGCGGTGGCAGTATCTGGCCAGAAGCCGCGCGTCGAACATCGCGCAGGTCCTCACCAACGAAGCGGACCGTGTCGGTATCGCGACGTATCAGGTACTGCAACTCATCGTCCATCTGTGCGTCTCGACGGTCTATCTCGCGCTGGCGCTTCGGCTCTCGGCGACGCTGACGATTGGCGTGATGCTGACGGGTGGCGCCGTCCTCATCGCCCTGCAGCGCCGCATCGGCGCCTCGCGGCGGCAGGGTGAACGCACCTCGAAAGCCACCGAACATCTTTTTACAGCCGCGGTCGAACATGTCGCGGCGCTCAGGATTGCCAAAAGCTACGGCGCCGAGGAGCGTCACGTCGCAAGCCTTGCCGCCGTGGCCGACACTGTTGCGGACACGCAGATCGAAGCGATTCGCATCAGCGCGGGATCGCGGAGCTGGTTTGAGGTCGGCGGCGTCATGGCGCTGTCGCTGCTGCTCTGGATTGGCTTGCGGGTGCTGCAACTGCCAGCAGGAGCGGTCATGCTGCTGCTGTACGTCTACTCGCGCATCATGCCGCGACTATCGGCATTCCAGCAGGCGCTTCAGGATGTGGCCTACTACCTGCCGGCCTTCGCCGCCACCGAACGGCTCCGGATCGAGGCGGAGCGCGAAGCGGAACCGGTGCGTGACGGCGCCGATCCGGTGATCTTCCGCCGGCACATTCGTCTCGACCACGTCACGTTCGTTCACGATGAAGGCGGCGGTGGCGTCCGCGAGATCACAGTAGACATCCCGTTTGGTTCGACGGCGGCCATCCTCGGACCCTCCGGCGCGGGCAAGAGCACGCTGGCAGACCTCCTGTGCGGACTGTACCGGCCGCAGCGCGGCACGATGACGGTGGATGACACCGCAATCGACGATCGTCATCTCTCAGGATGGAAAGCGCAGATCGGGTACGTCAATCAGGACACGTTTCTCTTCAATACGTCCGTGCGCGCCAATCTGCTGTGGGCCTGTCCGGACGCCACCGACGACGGCATCCGCGACGCGCTTTCGCTCGCGGCCGCCGAGTTCGTTCTCGATCTTCCGGGCGGTCTCGACGCGGAGCTTGGCGATCGTGGTCAGCGGTTGTCGGGCGGCGAACGTCAACGGCTCGCGCTGGCCCGGGCGCTCTTGCGCAAGCCGAAACTACTGCTCCTCGACGAGGCGACGAGCGCGCTCGACGCCGCGAACGAGCAGCGCATTCTCGACGCCATCCGCCGCCTGCACGGCACGATGACCGTTGTCCTCATCACGCATCGCACCAGCGCCGCGCGTGATGCGGACACGATCTATCTCCTCGAGGACGGCCATCTCGCCGCCTCTGGCACCTGGACCACACTTGCCGATCGCCTCGGCAATCCCGTCAACGCACTGATTCCCGCACACGAGGTTTAACGACACCTATGCCTGCTCTGCAAATACGTGACGATGTGGTGTACCGCGAGGTGGATGGCGCGATTGTCGCGCTGAGCCTCGACTCCGGCGAGTACTCAAGCCTGGATGACATCGGCAGCGACATCTGGAAGTTAATCGCGCAGCACGGCGACACCGACGCGGTGCGTCAAGGATTACTCGCCACCTACGATCTCGATCCGGCAACCTGCGAGCAGGAACTGCAGTCGTTCGTCCGGATGCTTCTGGCGCGCGGGCTCATCCGCGTCGGGGAAGCGGAGTAGGCGATGCGCGTACAACTCACGCACGCCGGCGCGCACGTCGACGTCAGCGCCTCTGAACTGGCCGCGGTGAAAGAAGAGTTCAACCGGCGGCACTGCTTTCTTCTCCGGCAACTGATCGAGCCGGGACTGCTGGCGCGGCTCCACGAGAAGCTCGCCTCCGCGTCGTTTTTCAACAAGACCAACGCCGACGTCGGCGACGAATCCCGCATGACGTCCGATCCTGTCGGCGCGGCGCTTGAATTTCTCACCAACGATCCGAAGCTGTTCGCGTTCGTGCGCGCCGTCACCGGTATCGGGGAGATTGGCTGCTTTCGCGGCCGCGTCTACCGGTTGTTGCCAAACACCGGGCAGATGAGCGACTGGCACGACGACTTCATGTACGGCCGCATGGCGACGATCAGCATCAACCTGAGTGCCGGCATCTACGAAGGGGGCTTGCTGCAATTCCGCAAGGCGGCCGAGCCAGACACGATCATCTCGGAGATCCACAACACCGGGTTTGGCGACGCGTCGTTGTTCAAGATCGATCAATCCATCCAGCACCGCGTGACGCCGGCGACAGGGACCGTTCCCCGCACCGCCTATGCGGGATGGTTCGTGCAGCGTCCACAGTTTGCCGACCTGCTCAAAGAGCGGCTGAACACCAGCGGTGTTCGCGCCTAAGTCCCTATGATTCAGCTCACACACGACCGCACACTCGTCAGCCTGACCGACGCCGAGCGCGAGCGGCTGCGCGCCGACTTCGCCGCCAATGCGTACATCAAGGCGCCGGCGTTTCTGCACCCGCAACTCCGCGACGCGCTCATGCAGCGTCTCGATCGGACCGACTTCTACCATCGCGTCCACGAAGGGATCGGCACCGAGGTCTGTGCCTCGTCTGGCGCCGTCTCTGCGGTGCTCGAATTTCTGATGAACGATCCGGCGCTCCATGCCGAAATTCGCCGCCTCACTGGATGCGGCGAGATCGGATGTTTCGAGGGGCGCGTCTATCGTCTGTCGCCCAAAGAAGGTCACTACGATTCGTGGCACAGCGATGTCGGCGAAGGACGGCTCGTCGGCGTGAGCATCAACGTGAGCCATGAACCGTACGAAGGGGGCGTGCTCGAATTTCGTCATGTGGATTCGGACACGATCATGGCCGCTGTTGAAAACCGGACGGTGGGTGATGCCGTGATCTTCAGAATCGATCCCTCGCTACGTCACCGGGTCGGACCACTTCTTGGCACCGCATCCCGCACCGCTTACGCCGGCTGGTTCCGGTCGTCTCCCGACTTCCGCGCGCTGATGCGCGAGCGTCTGTCACACCACTCGGCTCGCTGACGTGATGCGCGCGGTGTCGAAATACATCTTTCCCGCATGCCTTGCGATGGCGCCCGGCGTTCTGCTGCTCGCCTTCACGATGCGGCTCACGCCGCACATGATGTGGGATTCCGTGCAGTACCTCGCCGCCGCGACCTCCTTCGCCACCAACGGCACGTTCACCGCCACACTGGCGGAACTCCCGGACGCACAACTCGATGCTGCCGGGCGGCTCATCACCTCGCATCCACTCATCCTCTGGCCGCCGGGCTACTCGCTCCTCATCGGCGCGCTCGCGCGCGGCTTCGCGCTGGACGTGCGCACCGCCGCCGCATTGATTAGTCTCGCGTCGCTCGCGATCGTCCTGTGGTGCACCTGGCGCATCGCATGCGAAGTGACCGACACCACGACCGCCGCCGGCGCCGTCGCATTCATCGGCGTGCAATCGGTCGTGCAACAGCTTTTCCGCTCGGCGCTGTCCGAACCGCTGTTTCTGGCGTGCGGCGCATGGACACTCCTGTCCATCGTTCGCGCATGGGCCGATCCCTCGCGGCGTGTCCGCTGGACCGTGAGCGCGGCGCTCGCGGCCGGGCTCTCGATGAACGTGCGCTACACCGGCGCGCTGGTGCTGCTGTTTCAGTCCGCCGCCGCGCTGTGCCTGCTCGTCATCGGACGCTCACAGCGAGAGCGGATCGGCCTAGCGATCTCCATCGCACTCGGACCCCTCGTCGGATCGCTCTTCCTCATACACCGCTGGTTCACGCTCGGCTGCGCGTTGTGCGAGGCGCGA
>JAISPN010000134.1 GCA_031274845.1 Acidobacteriaceae bacterium | reverse complement strand
CTCTCGGCGGCGTTTCAATTACTTGAGGGGATTTTTCCTGAGCTTTCCGTACATCAGCTCCTCGACGAACTCGACGCACTTGAAGTCCATCAACTGCGCGTTCTTTTCGAGCCGGCGATAGAGCGGCATGCCCATCTTCCACGGACGGCTGAACGTTTTAGGGTCGGTAATTGTGGCTTCGTACTCGATCACGTCAGGACCAGTTCGCCGATAGCGTTCGACCACCTTCATCTCCTCGCTGTGGTGATTCCCCGCTCGATCGAACCACGTCTCATCGTTGAACCCCGTCACTTCGACAACGAAGGTCTCACCTTCCCAATGGCCCACCGACTGGCCCATCCACGAATCCACAGGCGCAGGACCTGGATCGACGAGATAGATGTTCCGTGTGGCGCCCGCGTACTCATAGGCGATGAAGAACGAAGACCCGCTTTGGAAAATTTCGAATGGGTAGGGCATGTAGGTCGCCCTCGGCACACCAGGCAGATAGCATTTGACCTCCGGATCGAGCGTGATCCAGTCCTCCTGATTCTTTTTTTTCTGCTCAAGCGCCGCCGGGAGATACGGAATCTCGTCACCATCGACGACACTGAGACCTGGCGGCACGGCGCCAACCGCTCCAAGCGCGAGCACCGAGGCCGCTGGCACCGGTCCATATGGCCCAGGGCGAAGTTGCAGTGCGGGACGGGCCATGTGCATCTGGATGTCGTAGTTCGCGGTGTTGTTGGTTTGCCAAATGCCGTTTAGATCGGGATGTCCGTCGGGTAGACGTGGCGCTCGATACGCGGCTGCGGTTTGCTGACCTTCAACCGGAACGCTGCTGTGCCATAGACCTGCCATCAACACCGCTGCACCGACCGCAGCCACCCACACTCTGATGCGATTCGTAGTCATCTGATCTCCCCGACAGCCTACCCTTCATTGGCCTCGCGGACCTTAGCAAGCCGCCAACGGAGCAACAACTTAATTGGGACGTATTGAACTGGAACGGGATGAAGGGGCAGCGCGGAGAGCGTTCGAGAGGCGCGAGGAAAAACTTGAAAGAAAATCCCTGTCCGCCTGCTCTGGGCGTCGGCGCAGTCATTGCCGCGTGACGCCAGACCAGGCAGACCAGGAACTGCGGGCTGCGCGTGGCAGCCCGCTTACGGTGTGTCAGCCGTTCTTGCGTTCGAACTCCTGCATGAACGCGACGAGCGTGTCGATGCCCGATTCCGGGAACGCGTTGTAGATCGAGGCGCGCATGCCGCCGACCGAGCGGTGGCCTTTCAGGCCATCGAGGCCCGCCGCCGTGGACTCCTTCACGAACTTCTTCTCAAGGTCTTCGGTGGAGAGGCGGAACGTGACGTTCATCAGCGAGCGATCTTCCTTCTTCGCCGTGCCGCGATAGAAGCCGGTGCGATCGATCTCCGCGTACAGTTTGCCGGCCTTGCGTTCGTTCACCGCCAGCATCGCCGGGAGGCCGCCGTTCTTCTGCAGCCACTGCACCACGAGACCGACGGCGTAGATCGAAAATGTCGGCGGTGTGTTGTACATCGACGTGTTCTCCGCGTGCACCGCATAGCTCAGCATCGTCGGCAGCGTCTTCTGCACCGCCGCGGCGCGCGCCAGCATGTCTTCGCGGATGATGACGAGCGTGACGCCCGCGGGCCCGAGATTCTTCTGCGCGCCGGCGTAAATCAGGCCGTGCTTCGCGATGTCGATCGGACGGCTGAACATGTCGGACGAGGTGTCGTTGACGATCGGCGCACCACCCACATCCGGCAACGTCTTGTACTCGGTGCCTTCAATCGTGTTGTTGTTCGTGATGTGCACGTACGCCGCGCCTGGCGTGAACTTCAGGTCGGCGCTGTTCGGCAGGTGCGAGTAGTTGTCGGCCTTGCTCGATCCGGAGACGTTCACCGTGCCGACTTTCTTCGCTTCCTTGATCGCCTTGTCGGCCCAGGAACCGCAGTCGATGTAGTCCGCCGTCTGCCCGGCGCCGAGCAAATTCATCGGCACCATGGAAAACTGCGTGCTGGCGCCGCCCTGCAGGAACAGCACCTTGTAGTTCGCCGGAATGTTTGCCAGCGCACGGATGTCCGCTTCGGTCTTCGCGAGAATGTCCTCGAAGGCTTTCGACCGGTGGCTCACCTCAAGAATCGACATGCCGACGCCGGGAAGCGCGACGAGATCGCGCTGGATCTCTTCGAGAACGGGGAGCGGAAGCACCGCCGGGCCAGCCGAGAAGTTCAGGACACGTGTCGGGGTAGTCATGTGTATGTGTTCTCCAGACGTCAATCGACGAAACCAACACACCCGGCAAATGCCGAGTGAACAAATGCGCTTTGACTAAATGAGATGGCTCAGGAGCCCGTCTCTCAGCTTCGGCTCGAACCAGGTCGACTTCGGCGGCATGATTTCGCCAGCATCCGACACCGCCATCAGATCCGCGACGCTGACCGGATACATTGAAAACGCCACCGCGAACTTACCCGAATTGACGTGACGTTCAAGCTCGCCAGTACCGCGCGCGCCACCAACAAAATCAATCCGCTTGTCGGTGCGCACATCCTTGATGTTCAAAATCGGCGCGAGCAGATTGTCTTGCAACACGCTGACGTCGAGCGACGCAATCGCATCGTTCGGGTCCGGCTTCACGCGCGGCCGGAGCGTCTGCCAGGCGCCGCCGAAGTACATCGAGATATCGCCGTGCTTTGCTGGCGTGGCCGGCCCAGGCTCGATCGTGAACCGTTCACCCACCGCACGAAGGAATGCCTCCGGCGACTGTCCCGCCAGATCCTTGACGATGCGGTTGTAGGGAAGGATCTGCACCTGATCGTGAGGAAAGGAGACGGCCATGACGGTGTTGCAGTCAGCGCCATCGCCAAGCTGTTCGCCGCGATCGCCTTTCTGCGTCATCTCGGTCCGCGCGCGCGCCGCGCTCGCGGCACGATGATGACCGTCGGCGATGTAGAGCGCCTCGATGCGCGAATAGGCCGCCACGAGCCCGTCGCGATCGGCGCCTGTGACTTGCCAGAGCGTGTGATGGACACCATCCGGCGCGGCGAAATCAAAGAGCGGCGTCCCGCGCGTGACGCGTGCCGCGATGTCGTTGACGTCCGCGGACGCGCGATACACGAGGAATACAGGGCCGGTCTGCGCGCGCAGCGCGAGAATGTGCCGCGTCCGATCGTCTTCCTTGTCTTTCCTTGTGCGCTCGTGCTTCTTGATGAGATCGCGATCGTATTCATCGATCGAGAAGCAGGCGGCAATCCCGGTCTGCTCGTGTTCGCCCATGCGCAGCCGGTAGAAGTACACGCTCGGCTCGTCCTCGATGACGAGGCTCGATTTCCTGAGCGCGGCAAAGTTGCTGACGGCGCGTTCGTACACGGCAGGCGAGTACGGATCGGTGTCGTCCGGCATCTCGAGTTCCGGCCGCGACACGCGCAGAAAACTCTTCGGGTTACCGGCCGCCAGCGCGCGGGCTTCTTCGGTGTTGACGACGTCGTAGGGAACAGCAGCGATGTCTGCGGCATCCGACGGACGCGGACGCAACGCACGGAACGGATACAAAGTGGCCATAGAAAAGTGAGGTGTGAACTGAAAAATTATGTCACGGATCAGTTGAGACCCGCGAGTTCGAACAGGACCGTGCCGATGGCGGAATAGTCGAGATCCGCGCCACCACTCGACACGAGCGCGTTCACGAGTTGCGCCACGAGCGCGGTGGCAGGCACGGCGGTCCCGGTTGACGCGGCGGTTTCCACGGCGAGCCGCAGATCTTTTTGATAGAGGCGCGTCCGGAATCCCGGCGTGAAGTTCGCCTTGATCAACCGCTCGCCATGGACTTCGAGCACGCGGCTCGACGCAAAACCA
>JAISPN010000049.1 GCA_031274845.1 Acidobacteriaceae bacterium | reverse complement strand
GAGCAGGTCGGCGGTGAAGTCACCATTACAAGCGCGGAACACAAAGGTACGACCGTCGAAGCGGTGGTGCCCATGACTGAACTAGCGGCGGAGGCATCGTGACGACAGAACAAAGACGCATCCGTGTGATGTGCGTCGAAGATCACCAGATCGTTCGTGAAGGCATCGCACTCATCATCAATCAGGAGCCGGACATGGAGGTCGTCTGCTCCTGCGCGCGAGGCGATCAAGCGGTCGAGGAATACATGCGCTCAAAGCCGGATGTGGTGCTGATGGATCTGCGGCTCGGCAAGACGAGCGGCGTCGACGCGATTAAAGGCATTCGCCAGCACGATCCCGACGCGCGAATCGTCGTCCTCACTATGTACGAAGGCGACGAAGATATCTTCCGTGCGCATCAGGCCGGCGCATCGACGTATTTGCTCAAGGACACCTTGTCGTCGGACTTGATCCGCGTCGTCCGCCAGGTCCACGCGGGTGAACGTCCGGTGATGCCCGAAGTGCAAGCGCGCCTCGCCGAACGCGCCGCCTCGCCCACGCTCACCTCACGGGAAATTCAAGTCTTGCAGCTCATCTCCGAAGGCTTGCGCAACAAGGAAGTGGGCGCCACGCTCGGCATCGCCGAAGGCACCGTCCAGATTCACGTGAAGAACATCTTCAGCAAGCTGAACGTCAGCGACCGGACCGCAGCCGTGCAGATCGCGGTGAGACGCGGCCTGATTCAGATGAAGTGAGCGCGAAGCGCGCTGTCCGTCCGCCTGAGCGCGCAGGAAGGCTTACGGCGTATTACTGCCGTGGAAGCGGCCAAAATGCCGCGCCATGAACATCGAGAGGAGGAGCGCCCCAGCGCCTGATGCCAGGACATCGGCGGTATTCCTCACGGCAAAATCACCGACGCGGCAGATGAGCCCGTAGCCAGCGACCGCATTGAAGAAGCCCCACAGGACGTTCACCGTGGATGAGGACAGCCCCTCGCCTGACGGCGTCGCGAACGGACTCTGAAAGGGGCGCCCCATGACGCCGCTGACAAAATGCGGAACCGCGTTTGCGAGAAACGCGCCACCAAAGAAATACGACACCGCGTACAGCCAAGCCATCGTCACATCCTCATGTCGTCTACGTGATCGGCTTCAGCCTCTCACGGATCGTGTCGATCAGTCCATCGAGCCCGTTCTTGCCGTCGTCGTCACCAGCCAGCGCATCCACCGTGTGGATGCCGAGCATCCGGTAGCTCTCAAACTGTGATTCACCGAACCACTGGTCGGTTGTCGACTCGTGCGGGAAGTCGGTGTGCGCGGACGCGTAGTTCATCACGTCCACAGGCTCGTCGCCAGAGAGCGTCGCTTTCAGATACAGAAGTACGCCGTTCGGAGCGTCCGGATCGGCATCTGCGTAGTGAATCACACCGACGGCGCCGTGCGCGTTCTTCGCGCGCTCACGGGCCTTGTCGATCTGAATGCCATCCGGAAATTCGATCCGAATCCCGTGATCGATGCGAATCTTCCGGATCGCGTTGCCGAGATCCTCGAAGAGATAGTCGCCATCACTCCCCGCGTCGCTGACAACGATGAGGTGACATCGCCGCGCGACCATTTCATAGAGCCCAAGGTTCTCGAAATGCCCGCCGTCCGACAAATACACATACGGGTTACTCTTCGTCGTCAAACCGAACATCTCGCGGAGGAGCGGACTCGCGCCCGCAATCGGATCGCTGCGCCGCCACGTCGCCGCCCCCGCCGGGCCTGGATTACCAAGCCACGCGCCGAGCCGCGCGTTGAAGAGCGTCAAGAGAAACGTGATCGCGGGCGATGAGTGATACCCCATGTTCGGGCTCGCGGCGGCGCCCGAAAGCGTGATCGCCGTCCCGAGCGAGATCCCCGTGGGCCCGCCGTATTCAGCCGATGGCCGGTATCCGAGCGAGCGCGCGCCGGACGAGAGCGGCGTCACGGTGAACGATTCCGCCTTCCGCTCCTGCCACGAGAGCTGACTGTCGGCCACGCGGTTCAACGCCATGTTGACCACGTGCATCGGACGCGTGGTCACCTGCAGATCTGACATGAACACGTTGTCGCGCGGATCAAAGCCGGTGAATGGATTTGGCCGACGCTCGGACGCCGTACGCGACGCCCCGAGGAACGCACGAATCAAACGACTCCGGTACATGCCATGAAGCGAGAACTTGTTCACGGCAACGACGCGCCCCATGACGCTGCCACACACCAGTAAGACCGCGAACAACACGATCACGCCGAAAAAATCCTGACTATAGGAATCATCCGAGCACGTGTTCCCCGGGTTCATTCCCTCTGAGTGCGCGACAGCCGCCTCGCTAGAGCCCACATCCACACGATCAGCGTTCGTGTCCGTTGATAGAAACGACATCGTCCCGGCAACCCGGTGCAGCGTCAGATCATTGACCGTCGCAAGGCCAGCAAGCAGCAGCACGACAAAGGCCGGCGCCGCGAGCGTGAAGGTGACCTTCCGCCACACCGGCACCTCGTCGGCGCTGCTCTTCGGTCCGTAGCCCGTCCATGCCGCGAGACCGCCCGTGAGCGCGGTCATGAGCCCCGCCATCACGTTCCCGATTGAATTGCCAGACAGCGTGATCTGCCCCCAGGTCTGTTCGACCACCCGCGGTCCGCCAAAAATGACCACGCTCGTCGCCAGCCACAGACAGCCGGCAATCAGCAGCCACGCCCCGAAGCGGCTCCACCACTCGCGGTCGTCGTCGGTTGTTTCGTTCGCGGCGATGCCGACAAACAGCGTGCCCGCGATGCAGAGAATCCCCAGCATGAGCGGCACGCTGACACTCGCGAACGTCTGCCCATGCTCAACGAAGAGTCGCCCGCACGCGAGCGGATACTCGAACAGATCCTGACGTGAACACCACCACACCCCGAGCGCCGCAATCGCCGCGGACACCGCGGCCGCAAGCCATGTGAACGGACGCCATCGCTGCACGCCTTTCACCCCGGCCAGGAGCCAGATTCCCGTGTGAATCCCCACGCCAAAGAGGAGCAGCCACGATAACGAGATCGGCTCTGCGTCGAGCGCGCGCGACCAGGCCCAGTACAGCGAAAACATCCCCGTCGAGCACAGGAGCGGAACAAAACACCGCGTGAGAAAATCGGTTTGCGTCCGCTGATGATTGCCAACACTCGGCAGATCACCGCTGATGTAGACCAACGCCGCGACAAACAGCACACCGCCCACGCCGAGCACCACGTTCGACAACAGCCTCAAGCCCTGGGACTCTCCGCTCCAGACCCACTCCCACGACTGCAGAATCAAGACGATCAGCGTGGAATAGATGTGCGGAACAAGCAGGATGGCGGCAAGAAACGGGACGAGGACGAGCCAGTTCAAGAGCAGATTGCGCAAGACGGTGGCAATGAGCGTCCAGACGTCGGCAGAGAACAGCCCGAGTCGCGGATCGAGGTAGTTGCTGTACTCGCGCACCTGCCGGATCGGCTCGGCCTCCGGCTGCCCATGACCGTGCGTCGCGCCGCCCGCCAGTTGCGTGAACACATCGTCCGGAGTCTTTCCCGCGCGCCGCGCGTGATACAGCCACGCGGAGAGCCAGCCGCCGGTGTACCCGCCGCCGGAGACGGTCGACAGATAGTCGAACCGCGCCAGCACCTTCCGGCGCGCGAGCCCTTGCAACACCCCAAGCGCGAAGCTCGCGCTGCGGATGCCGCCGCCCGATAGACAGATGGCCGTGTGCTGCTGCTTGTGAATTTCGGCATGAAGAGCCGCACGCTGGTGTTTCGATTCACCCGCCCGAGACAGGTCCGTCTCAGGAGGAACGCCGTGCAACTGCTCGAATTCCCGCGCGAGCATGTCGCACTGTGTCAAAGGCTCAGGCGATTCATCCGTCGAAAACAGGCCGAACACCTTCGCAATGACCCGGCGAACACTGGACATACACTCCCCCCTCACGCGCCATCACATCCCTGCCCCCTAAGCAACCCGCACGGCAGCGGCTGTAGGCCCACACTGCCTATTAACGAGTGAGGGCCGCCAAACGAACACGTCGTGACGTAAAAAGTTTCCGAGGGAGAACACCGGGCGCGCTGGCAGGAGCCCGGCTCGATTGGAGGTGGGGGGAACTAAACGGGACTGCACCCCATGTGAGACGCGGGCGATTCCCCGCGCCTCACATGGGATGTTGGGTCGAAAGCTTACATCGTCGGCTTGACGAGCTGTATCACATCGCCACGCTCACCCCTTGACGATGTTCTTCCACTCTTTCGCGATGTGGTCCGCCGTGCGCCAGGCGAGCGCCTGCATGGTGTGCGTGGGATTGCGCGCGCCGCTCGTGCCCATCACCGATCCGCCGAGGACGCCCAGATTCGGCACTTCGTGCGACATCCCCCAGCGATTGACGACGTTGGTCTCCGGGTTGTCGCCCATGCGCGTGCCGCCATACGCGTGCGTGGAGGCGCCCATCGCGCCGCCGACCGGACCGCGCGTCACCTGAATCGCGCCCGCCTCGCGATACCACTGCTCCATCTTGTCTTGCGAGAACTGCGCGATCTTCCGCTCGTTATCCTTGAACTCCCCGGTGATGCGAATCACCGGCAGCCCCAACGGATCTTTCACGGTCGGATCGAGATCGAGAAAGTTGTCCTCGTACGGCAGCGTCGTCTTCTGGTTATACGAACTGTGCGTACGGTCGGCGTTCTCGCGAATGAACTGCTTCCACTGCGACCCCCAGTTCGGCGCCAGCCCCAGCGTGTTCATGCCAGACGCGCTGATCGGACGCCGGTCGGACATTGCCCAAAGATTGCAGCCGCCAATGAAGTCGTAGCTCGCGTGATCGAAGTTATCGTCCGCGAAGTTATCGACCGCCACGCCTTGCGCCGGCAAGCCGTACCACGCCTTGATGTCGAACGGAAAGAGCGCCGTCACCGGCGCGCCTTGATGGTGGCTGAAGTAGTGACGCCCCACCTGTCCGTGGTTATTCGACAGCCCTTTGGGATACGCCGTTGACTTCGACAGGAGCAGCAACCGCGAGTTCTCGTACGTGAAGCTGGCGACGAGCACCACTTTCGCCGGCTGGAAGAACGTCTCGCCGTTCATCACATACGTGACGCCGCTGGCGAGCCCCTGGCTATCAACGTTGATCTCCGTCACGGTCGCGCCGGTCACGACCTTCAACTTCCCGGTCGCCTGCGCGCGAGGAATCGTCGTCACCGCCGTGGAGTTCTTCGCCTCGACATGACAGCCGCCGGTGTTGCAGAAGCCGTGATACATGCAGCCGGACCGATTCTGGTAGCTGCGCGAGTTGATGGCCGCCGGTCCCGGAAACGGATGCCAGCCAAGCCGCGTGGCCGCGGCGGCCATCTTCTCGTGGAACGCCGTCCAGCGCAGCGGCGGCATCGGGTAGGCGCGCTTGCGCGGTCCTTCAAATGGATTGCCGCGCGCATCGATGGTGCCGTTGATGTTGCCGGCCTGCCCGGAGACGCCGAGCTCGTATTCGATCTTGTCGTAGTAGGGTTCAATCTCGTCGTAGCCAAACGGCCAATCCTCGACCGTGGACCCCTTGGGAATCCGGTTCGCGCCGTAGCGCCGCTTCGTCTCGCTGACGACCTTGAAGTCCCAGGGATTCAACCGCCAGTGCTGCGCCCAGTAGTGCATGCTGGTGCCGCCGACGGCGTTCATCATCGGATGCCCGCCCCGGACCGCGGCCGCGGACGCCGTCGCGCGAAACGTCGGCGCTTCCTGGTTGGTTTTGTGCGAGCTCAAGAAGGGCCAACCACGCACGTTGTTCCGAATTTCGTCCGGCGCGAAATCGCGGCGCGTCACCACGCCGCCCGCTTCGAGACCGATGACGTCGATGCCCGCCTGCGCCAGCGGCAGCACCGCCACGCCGCCCGCCGCGCCGAGACCGATGACGACGACGTCCGTGCCTTTCAGATTAGTGGCCATGCCCGTCTCCGTTGTGATCCTGATCGTGCGCGTCGTTGCGCGCCGTCGCCTTGACGAACATCTCGTTGTCGTAGGCGGATCGATGATTCGGCTTGAGCTGATCTGCTTCGAGCGACTTCTGATCGGCCGCCGTCACAGTCGTCCGCACGCCTGGATAGCGCAACAGATCCCAGCCGATGAAATCCTTGTTCCCGCCGTAGAACGGATCGCCGAACATCCCCTGCCGCGTGTGGCCGAGCACCATGCTGAAGAACTGCGTCGAGTTCCCGGTAAAGATGCCCGGCGTCACGGTGCCCGATTCGACGTCCATGAGCACCGAGTCGCGGTCCCGCGCGTTCAACGCGAGGAAGCCTTGTCCACGCGACGCGCTCGCATACCGATCCAGCGCCGCGAGTCCGGCGGTATAGGCCGCACGCGACGAGGCAAGCGCGCTGCCGAGCGCGCGATCGATGTAGGTCAGCACGCCTGCATCCTTCGCGCCCGGCCCGAGCGCGTCGGCGGGAATGAGCCGATCGACCATCGCTTCGAGGAGTTCCGCTTCAGACGCGGTCAGGTGTTGATACACCTGACGTCCTGCGGCGGCACCGGCCGAGGTCTGCGCGGCGGCTGGCGCGGCACCGGCGTCGGACGTTGAAACAAGCAGGCCTGCGGGCGCGGCAACGGCCGCGGCCCCGGCCACGCCAACACCTCGCAGGAGGGCGCGGCGGGAAATGATCTTGGGAGCATCCATAAGAAGATCCTTTTGTGATTACTGCGTTCGATTCCGTCCGTACATCGCGACCAGTTCCCCTTGACCGAGGACGTGTCCTTTCATCGCCTCGAGCAGTTCCGCGCGTCCCATGGCCGGCACGCCAGCTTTCGGCGCGGCCAGCGCCGTATCGAGCGCGTAGACCACGAAGTGGTACGGATGCGGATTCCCCGGCGGCGGTGCTGGCCCCCGGTAGACCGGTCGCCGGAATCCGTTGAGCCCTTGCACCGCGCCTTCGAGCCCCGCCGGCATCGGCGTCGCCGTGTCGATGGGCAGCGCTTCCGGCAATCCCTTCGCGCTTCCCGGGATCTTGTAAATCACCCAGTGCACGAACGGCGGCGGATTCCCCGCCTCGGGGTCCTCGCAGATGACGATGAACTCTTTCGTCCCGGCGGGCACGTTGCTCCAGCTCAACGCGGGAGAATCGTTCCGCCCATCCGGCGTGTGCTGCTTCGGCATCGTCTGCCCGGCGACCAGCGTCGGACTCGTCACGGTGATTGTCTGGGGCGCCGTCTGCGCGAAGAGCGGCGACGCCGCGAGACTGGCGCACATCACGACGGCCGACCCAGCGGCCGTCAGTAGAGACCTCATGTGAAAGGCTCCTTTCAAACGGCCGGATTATACCCATAGGTGTCGTCGCGCACAGTGTCAAAGTAGGATCACACACGCCAAAAGGAGATCCATGGAGACGCCGACGACCGCCAACATCCAGACGCTGCTAGGTGATGCCTCGCTCTTTCGCGAGGCGTGCTACATCGACGGCGCCTGGCTAGCGCCCACGGCCGGCCCACGCATCGCCGTTGACGATCCGGCGACTGGCGCCATCATCGGACAGGTGCCGAATCTTGGCGCGGCCGAGACACGCCACGCCGTCAACGCGGCCGCCGCCGCGCTTCCCGCCTGGCGCGCGCTGACCGGCAAGGCGCGCAGTGCTATCCTCCGCCGCTGGTTCGACCTGACCATGGCTAATCTCGAGGATCTGGCGCGGCTCATGACGCTCGAACAGGGGAAGCCGCTCGTCGAATCGCGCGGCGAAGTCGTCTACGGCGCCTCGTTCATCGAGTGGTTCGCCGAGGAGGCCAAGCGCGTCTACGGCGACACCCTTCCCGCCTCCGCGCACGACAAACGGCTTTTTGTCCTCAAACAACCCATCGGCGTCGTCGGCTGCATCACGCCGTGGAATTTCCCCATCGCGATGGTGACGCGCAAGGTCGCGCCGGCCTTGGCCGCCGGTTGCACGGTCGTCCTCAAACCGGCCGAACAGACGCCGTTCAGCGCCTTGGCGCTCGCCGCGCTCGGCGAACGCGCCGGGATTCCCAAAGGCGTCTTCAACGTCATCACTGGCGACGCGCCGCCGATTGGCGCCGAGCTCACCTCGAACCGAGCCGTCCGGAAAATCTCGTTCACTGGATCGACCGAAGTCGGACGACTGTTGATGGCGCACAGCGCCGGCACCATCAAGAAGCTCTCGCTGGAACTTGGCGGCAACGCGCCGTTCATCGTCTTTGACGATGCGGATGTCGATGCCGCGGTGCAAGGGGCGCTGGCGTCGAAGTACCGGAACAGCGGCCAGACCTGCATCTGCGCGAATCGCCTCTACGTCCAGGCGCCGGTCTACGACGAGTTCGCCACCAAACTGGCACAGGCGGTTGACGCGCTGAAGGTCGGACGTGGATTCGATCACGGGATCACCCAAGGACCGCTGATTGACGCGGCCGCTGTCGAAAAAGTCGAACGGCACGTCGCGGACGCGCTCGCAAAAGGCGCCTCGCTCCTCCGTGGCGCACCACGCGCGAACGGACGCTTCTTCTCTCCGGCCGTCCTCCGCGACGCGACGCCTGACATGCTCATCGCCACGGAAGAAACCTTCGGCCCCGTCGCGCCGCTCTTCAAGTTCACGACTGAAGCCGAGGCGATTGCCCTCGCCAACGACACCGAATACGGCCTCGCCGCCTATTTCTACGGCCGTGACGTGGCGCGCGTGTGGCGTGTGGCCGAGGCGCTCGAAGCCGGGATGATCTCGGTCAACACCGGCGCCTTCACCACTGAAGTGGCACCGTTTGGCGGGATCAAGCAATCCGGCCTCGGACGCGAAGGGTCGCGCTATGGGATCGACGAGTACCTCGAATTGAAATACGTCTGCCTCGGCGGGCTCTCCGAGGTCGTCCTCTAGTGTAGGATTGTCGATCGTGCATCAAGACCTTCAGGAAGCGATCGACTTCCACCACGCCATCATCGAGGAAGGCGCCAAGGCGCTCGTCGGCTACGACACGGCGAAAGCGCTGGCCAATGTCGTCCTGCTCTCCGAAATTCCGACGACCTACGACAAACGGGAACAACGCCAGGTCAACGCCGGCAACCTGTTGCTGCGCGGCGTTCCGGGCGTCGGCAAGACGTTCTTCGGTGTCATCCTCGCCGCGATCAGCAACGCCAAGTTCGCACGTCTCCAAGGCCGTGCCGACCTACAGCCGACCGAAGTCGTCGGTTTTCAGATGATCAACCCGTCGACGGGCGCCCTGGTCACCGAGTTTGGACCGATGGCCTCCGCCGAAGTGATCCTGCTCGACGAGATCAACCGCATCCCGCTCAAATCGCAGAGCGCGTTTCTCGAAGGGCTGCAGGATCGCACCGTCACCGTCGGCAAAGAGACCTACGAGCTTCCGGCCTTCAGCTTCGCCATCGCGACGATGAACCCGGTCGAACTCGGACAGGGCACCTTTCCGCTATCGGAAGCGGCCACCGACCGCTTCGCGATCATGGTCAACATCGGCTACCTGCCGCCGAGCGAAGAAGAAAAGCTCGTCTCGTTCGACTTCAAGCGCGTGCGGCTGAACAGCCTGATGTCCAAGGAACGGATCATCGAGCTGCGCGCGAAGATCAACGAGCAGGTGTTCCTGCACGAGCGGTTGGGCAAATACATCCAGCGGCTGGTGGCGGCCACGCGCCCCTACAATCCCGACACCGACTGGCACCATCACTCGCCGTCGGATCTCGTCGAGCGAGGCGTCGATCTCGGCGCCTCGCCGCGCGCGATCATCTGCTGGGGCCGTCTCGCCAAGGTCTGGGCGCTGCTCGAACGCCAGCGCACGGAGGTCTATCCGGAAGACATTCAGGATCTGGCGCCGTACGTGCTCAGCCATCGCATCTGGCTCGGACCACACGCCGCGAGTCACGGGCTCACCACCGAAGCGGTGATTCAGGACATCATCGATCGGGTGCCCATTCCATGAGAACGCGTGACCACGAAGAGGTCGCGCCGCTCGTCAACCTGGCGGACATCAGCGAGATCGAACTGGTCATCCTGAAGCGCATGAACGAAGTCACGCTGGGCGATCACCGCAGCCGGTCGCAAGGCTCCGGGTTTGATTTCATCGGCTTACGGGATTGGCAGGCTGGCGATCGGTTTTCGTCCATTGATTGGGCGCAATCCTCGCTCACCAACTTCTCGCCGCTCGTCGTGCGCGAATTCGAGCAGCCGAGCACCGCG
>JAISPN010000305.1 GCA_031274845.1 Acidobacteriaceae bacterium | reverse complement strand
CGGCCGAATGAAGCGGCGGACGTGTACGTCGCGCGTCTTGCCGCCGAGAAATCCGCGCGCTGTCTCGCGCTCGGAGAGGCGAGCGATGCGGTCGCCATTGGCGCGGACACCAGCGTCGTCGTCGACGGCGTGATTCTCGGTAAACCGCGCGATCTGCGGGACGCCGAGGAGATGCTGCGGCGTCTCGCCGGACGCACGCACGAGGTGATGACCGGCATCTCTGTGCGGTACGAGTCCATCGCCGAGCAGGCGGTCGAGACGACGGCGGTGACGTTTGCGACGCTGAGCGACGCGCAGATAGCGTGGTACGTCGCCAGCGGGGAAGGGTTGGACAAGGCGGGCGCCTATGCCATTCAAGGGCTGGCGTCCCGGTTTATCCCGGCCATCCACGGGTCGTACTCGAATGTCGTTGGCCTGCCGATTGCGACCGTGGAGCGGCTGATTTCTCGCGTGTGCCGCGCGGTGGAACGCCTTGCGCAACATCGGTAGACGGGCTATCCTGAAACGGTAATTTTCCCGGAAGTCCTTATGACACATCGATATATCAAAATCGGTCTCACGGCGGTCGTGCTGGTGCTCGCCTTTACCGGGATGCTCTGGTCCACCTTGCGCGACGGGACCGAGTACTACAAGCACGTCGACGAAGTCATGGCGACACCCTCGGCGTGGGAAGGCAAGCGTCTGCAGATGCACGGCTTCGTCGTGGCGAACTCGATTCTCGTCAAGCCCGACACGCTCGAATACAAATTCAAGGTGCAGAACAACGGCACAGTCGTCGATGCCACGTATCAAGGCATCGTGCCCGACACGTTCAAGGATCGGCCCGGCGAGGAAGCGGAAGTGGTGCTCAAAGGTCAGTTGACGCCGGCAGGATTCCATGTGGAACGGGACGGCATCACGGCCAAGTGCCCGTCGAAATACGAAGCGGCCAAGAAGAAAAGTTAAGCCATGGCGTCGCTTGGCTCGACCCTGCTCCTTGCCGGTTTTGTCGTCTGCTGCTATGCCGCGGTCGCGTCGCTTGTGGGCGCCCGCAGGCGTTCCACGGCGCTTGTCGACAGCAGCATCGGCGCGTTTTATCTGCTCTGCGCGTTGATGCTCTGCGCGTCGGCGGTCATCGTCAACGCGTTTATCACCGACGACTTCTCAATCAAATACGTCGTCCACTACTCGGACAGCGTGCAGCCGCTCTTCTACAAGCTCACGTCGTACTGGGGCGGACTCGACGGGTCACTCATGTTCTGGGTGACGTTGCTGTCGGTCTTCGGCTCCATCGCGGTCTACACGAATCGCGAACGTTACCGCGAGCTCATGCCGTATGTCGTCGCCACCATCGCGTTCGTGCAGATGTTTTTTCTGTACCTGATGGTGGTGCACAAGAATCCGTTCACGACCTATCTCACGAGCATTCCGCCGGAGGGCGAGGGGCTCAACCCGCTGCTCCAGAACTACTGGATGGCGATCCATCCGCCGTCGCTCTACACAGGGTTCGTCGGCATGACGATTCCGTTCGCCTTTGGCATCGCGGCGCTTGCCACCGGACACCTCGACGATGCGTGGCTGCGCGCGGTGCGGCGCTGGACGATGTTCAGCTGGCTGTTTCTCTCGTTTGGCCTGACGCTCGGGATGATCTGGGCGTATGAGGAACTCGGCTGGGGCGGCTACTGGATGTGGGACCCGGTCGAGAATGCCGGTCTGCTCCCGTGGTTCACGGCGACCGCGTTTCTCCACTCGGTGATGGTGCAGGAGCGGCGCAGCATGCTGCGCGTCTGGAACGTCTCGCTCGTTATCGTCACCTTCTTCCTGACGATCTTCGGGACGTTTATGACGCGGTCGGGCGTCGTGCAATCGGTCCATGCCTTCGGCAACGATCCAGTGCTGACGCGGCTCTTCACTGGTTTCATGATCGTGATTCTGGCCGTGAGCTTCAGCATGCTCATCTACCGGCTGCCGCTACTGAAGTCGCGCAACGGGTTTGATTCCTGGTTGTCGCGCGAAGCGGCGTTCTTGCTGAACAACTGGATTCTGCTGTTCTCCGCGTTCTTCGTCCTCTTCGGCACGATGTTCCCGACGCTGAGCGAAGCGGTCACCGGCACACGCATGACGGTGGCGGAGCCGTTCTTCAATCAGTGGATGGCGCCGATCGGTCTCATTCTGCTGTTGCTTACCGGCGCCGGACCGCTGCTTGCGTGGCGCAAGAGCACGGTGTCGAATCTGCGGCAGCAATTCCTCTGGCCGGTGTCGACGGCGATCCTGACGGCGGTCGTGCTGTTCGCGCTCGGCCTGCCGATCTGGGCGTCGGGATTATGCTTCGCGCTGAGTGCGTTTGTCTTTGCGACCGTCATTCAGGAATTCTGGCGCGGCACGAACATCCGCAAGAAGAACAGCGGCACCGATTTTCTGACGGCGCTCATCGGTCTGGTCGGACGCAACAAGCGGCGCTACGGCGGCTACATCGTCCACCTGGGGATCGTCCTCGCGTGCCTTGGCTTCGCGGGGCGCGCCTACACAATCGATCGTTCGCTGGCGCTGAAGCTGGGCGAAGAGGCGACTGTCGGCAAATACACGCTGCGCAACGACGGCATCAAGGTCCACGACGATGGACAGAAGCAGATGGTGACGGCGTACATCTCGGTCTTCGTTGGCGGCGCGCAGGTCGACACGCTCTACCCCGCGAAGTGGGCGTTCCGGCGCCACGAAGGTTCACCGACGACGGAAGTCGGCATCCGCCGATCGTTTGCGGAAGATCTCTACGTCGTGATGCCGTCAAACGATCCGTCGACCGTCGCCTCGCAGATCGCGCCGATGGAGGTGCACATCAACCCGCTGGTCAACTGGATCTGGCTTGGATTCGGGATTCTCGCCTTCGGCACGATCATCGCGTTGCTACCGGAACGGGCCTTCTCCTTTGCGGTAGCGAAGTCACCGGCCGAAGTTGCCGCCACATCAGCGCTGATGCTTGCGCTGTTGCTCGTCCCTGCCGCGCGACCCGCGTCGGCACAGGACAGCATGCCGCCGCCGGCACAGGGCGTCGACACGCAAACGTCGTACTATCCGCGCACCGATTTCGAGAGCCAGATGCAGCACGAGATCGTCTGTCTGTGCGGCTGCGGAAAAATCAACATCGCCGAGTGCCGCAAGGATCCGTGCGCGACCTCGCATCAGATGCGCGGAGAGCTGGCGGCGCTCATCGACGAAGGGAAGTCGCACGACGAAATTCTGGCGAGCTTCGTCACGCGATACGGCAGCGAGGAAATGCTGGCGCGGCCGACAAAACAAGGCTTCAATCTGGTGGCGTGGACCGCGCCGTGGGTCGTGGGGGGCGTGGCGGCGCTGTTTGCCGTTGGCGCCGCCGTCCGCTGGTCGCGCAAACAAGACGGCGCGGAGGCCGAGCCGGTCGCATCCGCGGAACCAGAACTCAACGAACGTCTGGACGATGAGCTCCGAAACCTCGACTAACACGCTTCACCCCTGGCAATTTTTCGTCCTGGCCGCGCTCGGGTGCGCGACGGCGGTGACGTTTCTCGTCCGCGAGCAAGGCGTCGCCGCGGTCATCCTGCTGAGCGTCATCATGGGCGCCACCGCGCTGGTCGGCATTGCCGTCCTCCATGTCGTGCGTCCGCTGCTGCAGACGTCGACCGAATCGTCGCTGACGCTCGGTCAACGGACGCGGGCGGCGCTCGAACAGGAGAAGGCCATCGTGCTCCGCACCATCAAGGAACTGGAGTTCGACCGGGCGATGGGGAAGGTCTCCGACGAAGACTTTCACGCGATGTCTACCCGTCTCAGATCCAGAGCGGCGCGTCTCATCAAGCAACTCGATGCGGGGAGCGGCTATCGCGAGCAGATTGAGCAGGAAATTGCGAAACGTCTGACCACGGCTGGCGTCAGCGCTGGCGCCGGGACGAACGCCGGACGCGCCTGCGCTTCGTGTCAGACGGTGAACGATGTCGACGCGCGGTTTTGCAAAGCGTGCGGGGCGAAGCAGTGACGTATCCGTGGCGTCGCGTCGCCGTCGTTCGGTCGATTGTTGCGGTTCTTGGTGTCCTTGGCGTCATCGGTGTGCTCTGTGGCGATCTGGCCGCGCAGATGGACCCGCGGCAGGTCTCGGGCATTCCTCGTCCGGTGGATGACTTGCCGACCGGCAGCGTCTCGGTGCGCGTCATCAAGGGCGACATGACGCACAACCTTGCCAATCAGCCTGTGGAATTGCAGGTGGGGGGCGAGACGAAGACGGTCACGACCGACGCGGAAGGACGCGCGCAGTTCGACAAGCTGCCCGCGGGCACGCCGGTGACGGCAAGCACGGTGGCTGACGGCGAGAAGATCTCGGCGCAGACATTTCCAGCGCCAGCCGTGGGCGGCATCCGGCTCTTGTTGTTCGTGCCAGACAGCGCCGGAGAGAGCGCGGCGCAAGCGGCAGCCGAGGCGAACGCCGTCACGGGAACCGTCGTCTTCGGCGGCGACTCGCGTCTCATCATCGAACCCGGCGACGAAACGCTGTCGTATTTTTTCCTGCTCGAAGTCGTCAATAACGCGAAGACGCCGGTGAATCCGCCGGCGACCTTGCAGTTTGATTTGCCCAGCGGATCGACAAACGGCGCCATCATGCAAGGCTCGACGCCGCGCGCCAGCGTGCAGGGGAGTCACGTGCGGATTCTCGGTCCGTTCGAGCCGGGCAAGACGACGGTCGATGTGGCCGGCGAGATTCCGGTGACGAAGGGGACGATCGAGCTGGCGCAAACGCTGCCCGCCGCCTTCGAGCAACTGATCGTCGTCGCCAAAAAAGAAGGCGACTTGAAGATCGCGTCACCCTTGCTCAGTCGCATTCAGGACACCGTCATCGAAGGGACGCCGGTCGTCATCGGCATGGGCACAGGGATACCGGCGGGGCAGCCGTTTACCGTGACGGTCTCCGGCCTGCCGCATCACAGCAACACGCCGCGTTACGTCGCGCTGAGCCTGGCTGGCGTGATTCTCATCGGCGGCCTCGTGCTGGGCGCGCGGCCCGCGGCAACTGAGGAGGACAGCGCCGAGCGGAAGAAGATGACGGCGCGGCGCGAGCGTCTGCTGCAGGATCTGGTGCGGCTCGAACACGAGCAGCGGCGCGGGCAGCTCGACGCGGAGACCTATCGCGCGCGCCGCGAGGCTCTCATGAAATCGCTCGAGCAGGTGTACGGCGCGCTCGATGTCGACGCCTCGGACGAAGAGATCGTCCGGGCGGCAGGCCCGCGCCGGCCGCTCCGGCCGCTCGGAGCGTCGTGACCGACTTCGACCACGTCGAACTTTCTGACGTCACCAAAAATTACGGCCGCCGTCGCGCCGTCGCGCGTGTCTCGATGACCGTCCGCCGCGGCGAAATCGTTGGTCTGCTGGGGCCGAACGGCGCGGGCAAATCGACGCTGCTCTCAATGATGGCGACGCTCTCCGCGCCCTCGACCGGCAGCATCCGCTACGGCGGCAAGAGCGCCCGCGAAGGAGGCGCCGCGCTGCGCGCGCGTGTCGGCGTCCTTGGCCACGAACTGCACCTCTACCCGGAACTGAGCGCCAGACAAAACCTGACCTTCTTCGCGTCGCTCCACGGCCTGTCCGCCGCGGATGTTGTCGACAAGGCGCTCATTGCGGCCGATCTCGCCGAGCGCGGCGACGATCCGGTGAGCGCGTTTTCGCGCGGTATGCGTCAACG
>JAISPN010000274.1 GCA_031274845.1 Acidobacteriaceae bacterium | reverse complement strand
CGCGCCAAAGGCGGCGATCTCGGCACGGCTCGAACGATGTGGCGCACCATTCATGACACGGCGGACAACGACTGGCTGCGCCGTCAAGCGGAACGGAGCCTGATGCAGATCGACGCGATGGAGTTCATCGCTGACCTGCAAGCGCGCGTCGACAAATGGCGTCTGCGCGCTGACGCGGCGCCCGCGCAGTGGACCGGGCTCATCGAGGCGCGCGTCGTTTCGGGGCTTCCAATCGATCCTGCCGGCGTCCCCTACGAGATCGATCCTGCCGGGAAGGTCACCGTGTCTGCGGGAAGCCCGCTCTCTCCGTTGCCGGAGCCCTCGTCACGACCTGAGGCTCGATGACGATCGACGTGGCGCTGGCGGCGCTTTTTGGCGCGATGATCGGAAGCTTTTTGAATGTCTGCATCTATCGTCTGCCGCGCGGTAAGTCAGTGGGTGTCGATCGCTCGAGGTGCACGGCCTGCGATCGTCAGCTCGCGTGGTTCGACAACATCCCGCTCGTGAGCTTTATCGTTCTCAGTGGCCGCTGCCGCACCTGCCGCGAACGGATTTCCATCCGCTATCCGATCGTCGAGCTGCTGACGGCGATCCTGTTCGCCGCGGCGTGGTGGTACTACGGCCCGGAATGGCTGCTCGTCTCGCGCCTCGTCCTTGGCTGCGCGCTTATCGTCCTCTTCGCGATCGATCTCGAACATCATCTGCTGCCGAACGTCATCACGCTGCCCGGGATCGTCGTTGGGTTCGCGCTGAGCGTCGTCACGGAACCGGGCTGGCAAGCGTCGCTCCTCGGTCTCGTCATTGGCGGCGGCGTCCTGTATGCGATTGCCGAGGGGTATTACCGGCTGCGCCACGAAGAAGGCGTCGGCATGGGCGACGTCAAGATGCTGTCGATGATCGGCGCCTTTCTCGGCTGGCCGTTGGTGCTGGTGACGCTGATGCTGGCGTCACTTGCCGGCTCGATCGTCGGCCTCGGCCTCATCGCCACCGGCCGCGGCAGCATGAAATACGCGCTTCCGTTCGGCACCTTTCTCGCGATGGGCGCCGCGCTTGCCGCAACAGTCGGTCCTTCGTTGCTCAGGTGGTATATCGGCCTGCTCCGGTGAGCATCATGGCTTCTTCGCGTCCTCGCGTCGCAGCTGTTCCGCTGGAATCCGGACCGTTTTTCCGTCCTTCACGAGGATGAGGGCTGTGCCGGTTTGTATCGCAATCTGCCGAGCCATCTCCGCCGCGCGCTGCATGGCGGCGACTGAGGCTCGGAGATCTGGATTCTTCGCCTGTGATACGTCCTTTGACTTCATGGCTGCTTTTTCCTCTGTAGCTGCCGTGTGCCGACAGTCTGTGCGTTCGACGCGCTGACGGCTGACGTGCCGGTGCGAACCCGCGCGGCCCTGGCGGTCGTGGCTTCTCTATTCCGCCGTGCCTGCGAGCCTCTTGCGGTGTTTGCCCGTAGGCGTGCTCATGGCTTTTTCTGTTCTTCCAGTTGCCGAATCCTTGCATCAGCCAGCAATAGCTTCATCTGCTGAATCGCCGTCTGGTTGAGGAGCGTCAACCGTTCCGTGTGCGCCAGTCCTTGGTGGATCAGGTGCGCATTGAGTGTTTCCAGATTCGCCAGACACACCAGTTGCGCGGCGTTAGCCTCGTCCCGGATATTGCCGGTGTTGGCGTGGCTCTCGTCTCGCCACTGTTTTGCGGTTTTTCCAAAGAGCGCCATGTTCAGTAGATCAGCCTCGCTGGCGTAGACATTGTTGATCTGTTCGGAGGTGAGTTGCTGTGGAATCAGGTGCGTTCTGATGGCGTTCGTGTGAATGCGGTAGTTGATTCTGGTCAGATTGCGGCGGATATCCCAACCAAGTTGCTCGCGTTCGAGGTGCTTGAGGCGCTGGAACTCTTTGATGAGGTAGAGCTTAAATTCGACAGAAATCCATGTGGCGAATTCAAAGGCGATGTCCTTGTGCGCGTAGGTGCCGCCATAACGGCCCGCCGTGGAATAAATGCCAATGGCGCCGGTGGCGGCTATCCACTGCTTGGGCGTCAGCGTGAAGCTGTTCAAGCCAGCCAGCATTTTAATCCCGTCGAATTCGACGGGATTAAACCTTGAGTTATTGAGTTGTTCCCAGATGCCCAGAAACTCCAGGGTGTTCCGACTGCGTAGCCAGTTGCGGATGAGGTCATCGGTGCGGTCGCTGTTCTTGTGGCGGGCAATATCGGTCAGCGAGATGTAGTCCTCTTTGCCAGCAGAAACGATAGTGACGGGCGTTCCTTTGACGTCGATTTTTGCCATGTTCATGCCCCTTTCAAATCGGCCACGCTGTGTGGTTCACCAGTCAGCGCGGGATGTGCATGGTGAAGGCCAGATCGGTCATGCATGAACGGCGGTCATGGTGTGATGAGGGACGGCAGGAATTGCCATGTCGCGCCTGACGAGGCATGGCAGATTTCGCGCGTCGTTTTCTGCGACGAGTTCGCTTACTGAAAAAACCTTCGGACTTCGTGGCGCGTTGATCTGGCGGCGTCATTGCAGAAGCGCGTGCGCATGCGTGTGGTTGGCATCCGCATCGGTACCCGCACAGGTGAGCAGGGGTTTACGCTCATCGAGGCGGTTGTTGCCATCGGCCTCATGGCGACGGCGCTTGTGGCGCTTGTGGGTGTGCTGGTGCTCACGGTCAATGCGAACAGGCGCGCCAAGGAGACGAGCCTTGCCGTGGTGTTTGCGGAGGCAAAGCTCGAATCATTGCGTCACGGATTGCTGGGGGCGCCGTATTCATCCGCCGAGAGTTTGTGGCGCAACCAGACCGGTTTTTGCGAGGCGCTCGACGAGCACGGTGTTGTGGTGGGCGAGTGCGATGCCTCGCTGGCACAGGCGGTGTTTGTCCGCCGCTGGTCGATTGCGGTAAGTCCGGTAGCGGGAACCGTGGCGGTGCGTGTGGCGGTGGCCTGGCAACTGACGGCCGTGGCATCCACCGAGTCGGAGCAGCACGACGAGGTGCGGCTATCGACGCTGATGCTGGTGCCGGGCGCATGAGCGGCGCACGCGGATCGCGCGGGTTCAGCCTCGTCGAACTGTTGATCGCCTGCGCGCTCACGCTCGTTGCGTTGGCGATTACGTTTGCGATGGTCAACCCGTCGCAAAGCGCGTTTGCCGCCGAGTCCGAGCGTGCCGACGAGCAGCAGCGGCTGCGTGCGGCGGTGGACAGCCTCGCCCGCGAACTGCGCGGCGCTGGACGCGCGGCGCGCAGTGGTCCGCTGTCGGGACAGGCGTTCGACTTCTGGGCGCCGCTTCTGCCGCTACGTCTCGGACGCCGCAATCCCGATCCGCCTGGCACGGTTTGCACCGACGTCCTCACAATTGTGTCGGTCTCGTATGGCGCCGCGGAAACCACGTTGGCGGGTGCGTTGGCAGCGACATCAGGCGTGGCATCACTCGCATTAGATCCCGCGTGTCCTCCTGGTGATCGCTCCTGCGGATTTCGCGCGGGCGATGATGTCGTTGTCTACGACGGGACGGGCGCGAGTGATCTGTTCACAGTGCTCGATCGTCAGGCGGAACTGCTGACGCTGCAACACAACTCGCCGGCGAGCGGCTACGTCTACCCGGCCGGCAGCAAGATCGCGGCGGTCACGAGCCGGACGTTCTTTTTGAAAGAGGATGCGCCAAACGATCTCGTGCAACTGATGCGATACGACGGCGGCGTCGGTCAGGACGTGCCGGTCGTGGACCATGTGGTGTCGTTGCGCGTCGAGTTGCGTGGCGATCCTCGGCCGCCGCGTCTCACTCGTGCGGAGACGGCACCCGCGGGTCCGTGGACGGATTACGGCATGCCGCCGCCACCACTGGCCGCGCAGCCCGCCGGCTATCCACCGGGCGAGAACTGTCTCTTCGCGCGTGGCGCGGGTGGTGTCGCGGTGTCGCGGCTGCTTCCGCTGGCGCCGCAAGCCGATGGTCTTGCCGCGCTCGACGTATCGATGTTGACCGACGGCCCCTGGTGTCCTGACGCGTTGCACCCCAATCGCTTCGACGCGGATCTGCTGCGCGTCCGGTCCGTGGTGCTGACGCTTCGCGTGGAAGTGGCGAACGCGGCGATGCGCGGACCTGCAGGCGTGTTGTTTTCCCGAGGCGGCACCTCCCGTTCCGCGCGCCGGTTCGTTCCCGACGAGGAGGTGACCGTTGTGGTGTCGCCCGGCAATCTTGCAGCACGGCGATGACGGCACGGGCAAACGAGACAGGCGTGGCGATCTTTGCGGCGATGGCGGCCATGGCGCTCGTCTCCGCGCTGGTGGCGTCGTTGCTGCTCGCCGGCTCCACCGAGTCGGCGATTGCCGCGAACTTTCGCGTTGCCGCCCTTGCGCGCTCGGCGGCGGACACGGTGTTTACGGCGGCTGTCGCCGATCTTCGCGCACGCGATGTCTGGACGGATATTCCCGGCGGGCCAGCCATGGCGTCGTTCAATCAGGGTGCGTCGTCAGGCCTGTGGACGCTGGCCGATGGGACGTCGATCGCGGTTGATGAGGTCGTCAACCAGGCGAACTGTCGAAAGCGCACGCTGTGTAGTGCGGCCGATCGTGCGGCGGTGACCGGCGAGCGGCCGTGGGGCGCGAGCAACCCGCAGTGGCGGCTGTTTGCTGTCGCGTATCAGAGCGATCTCGTGGCGGACGCGCTGCGCGATCGTTGTCTGGTGGTGGCG
>JAISPN010000211.1 GCA_031274845.1 Acidobacteriaceae bacterium | reverse complement strand
CGACATCCACGGTGATGTTGGCGACCTCGCGTGGCACGAAGCCAGCCAGTTCAGCCTTGACCGTGTAGACGCCCACGCGAACCGTCGGAAATTCGAAGCTGCCGCGATCGTCACTTGGCCGCGTCGCTGTGACGCCCGTGTCCCGATTGGTCAAGGTGACGGTGACGCCGGGGAGTACGCCGCCGCTCGTATCGTGAATCGTGCCGAGCACGGTGCCCGCATCGAACTGGGCCCATGCCGGTGCCGCGGCCGTGAGCGTCCAGGCGGCAAGTGCGATCAGTCGTCTTTTCATAAAAGAAACCTCGCGTAAGGAAATGGCAGCGCATCGCGCGCGCCGCCCACACGCTAGCGAGGGAGTGACGCAATTTCATGACAGCCGTATCACCGTGGTGTCACGTGTCTTTGTGCGGGTTGTTGGGCCAAAAAACGGCGGAATTAACGTGGACGTAACACGTGTGAATTGTGCCGGACACACCCGGCCGGTACGTTTCAAGCACACTGTGTTTCATAGTGGCGAAAGACCACGGAGGGATGATGAAGAGTGATGAGATGCGGGTCCTTGGACTCGCGGTATTGACGGCAATGACCATGGCCTGTGGCGGCGGCACGACGTCGACCCCGCAGTCGGATGTGGCGAAGAGCGCATCGAACGAGACCCTGCAGATCAATGGCGCCGGCGCGACGTTTCCGAATCCGATTTATTCGAAGTGGTTCGATGAATACCATCGGCTGCATCCGACCGTCGCCATCAACTATCAGTCGATTGGTTCCGGTGGCGGCATTCGTCAGGTGACGAGTGAGACGGTGTTCTTCGGGGCAACCGACGGACCGATGACCGACGAGCAACTCGCGGCGGCGCCCGGCAAGTTGATGCACTTCCCGACGGTGCTTGGCGCCGACGTGCCGGTCTACAACATCGCCGGCGTTGATGCGGAACTCAAGTTCACGGGGCCTGTGCTCGCCAACATCTTCCTCGGCAAAATCAAGAAGTGGAACGACCCGGCCATTGCGAAACTGACTCCCGGCGTCAAGTTGCCGGCAACCGACATTACCGTTGTGCATCGCTCTGACGGTTCGGGCACGACCTACATCTGGGTCGACTACCTCTCGAAGGTGTCGCCCGAGTGGAAGGAGAAGGTCGGCGTCTCGACCGCGGTCAATTGGCCGGTGGGCGTTGGCGGCAAGGGAAACGAGGGTGTCGCTGGTCTCGTCACGCAGACGCCGGGCTCGATCGGCTACGTCGAGTTGATCTACGCGCTGCAGAACAAGATCGCATACGGCACGGTGCAGAACGTGGGAGGCGAGTTCGTCAAGGCGTCTGATGCGTCGGTGACCGCTGCGGCGGCCGGTGCGGCCTCGTCGATGCCCGCGGACTTCCGCGTCTCCATCACCAACGCGCCGGGTCAGGGTGCGTATCCCATCTCGTCGTTTACCTGGTTGCTCCTCTATCAGGATGCCAAGGACAAGGCGCAGGCGAAGGCGATGGTCGACTTCGTGAAGTGGGCGCTGTCCGACGGTCAGAAGTTCACGACGGAACTCGGGTATGCGCCGCTGCCAGCGGATGTCGTGAAGATGGAACTCGAAGCGCTTGCGACGGTGAAAACGAGCTAGACACGTGCAGTGGGCGCGGAAAGATCTCGGTTTCCGGATCAGCACGGGGCTGTTTGGCCTCGTGCTGATTTCGATTGTTGCGGCGATTGGCGTTGAGCTGACGCGTCAATCGTGGCTGTCGATCTCGAAGTTCGGGTTCGCGTTCTGGCGGACCCAGACGTGGGACCCGGTGGCCGGCGAGTTTGGCGCGCTCCCTTTCATTTGGGGCACGTTGTATTCGTCGATCATCGCGCTGCTCATCGCGACGCCGGTGGCGCTGGGGATCGCCATCTTCATTGCCGAACTCTGTCCGGCCCGATTTCGTCAGCCGCTCGTGTTTCTGACCGAACTGCTCGCCGCGATTCCGTCCATCGTCTACGGTTTGTGGGGCATCTTCGTCCTGGTGCCGCTCGTTAGACAATTTCAGGTGGCGCTTCCCGATCCACTTCGGGTGCTGCCGATTTTTTCAGGACCGCCGTTTGGCGTCGGCATGCTGTCGGCGGCGCTCATCCTCGCCATCATGGTCGTGCCGTTCACCTCGTCGGTGGCGCGCGAAGTGCTCAAGTCGGTCCCGCGGACGCAACGCGAAGCGGCCTATGCGCTCGGCGCGACGCGCTTTGAAGCGATTCGCACCGCGTTGTACTACGCGCGCACCGGCATCATCGGCGCCATCATGCTCGGCTTCGGCCGCGCGCTCGGCGAAACCATGGCGGTGACGATGGTGATTGGCAACAATCCGCAGGTGTCGTTGTCGCTGTTCGCGCCGCAGCACACGATGGCCGCGGTCATCGCGAACGAATTCACCGAAGCCGCGGACGATCTATACCTGCACGCGCTCATTGAAATCGGCCTCGTGCTGTTCATCATCACCTTGATCATCAACTCGCTTTCCCGGCTGCTCCTCTGGACCATCGGCCGGCCCGGCAAAGCGATCCCGAAACGCACACCCACGCCGGTTCAGGCGACGGCCGCATAAATGCACACCAGGCGTCGCGCGATCGTGTCGCAACTCTTCGTCGTCTTTTGCGCGGCGTCCGTGCTGTTGGCGTTGGTGCCGCTCGCCTTCATCTTGTTCTTCGTCGTCAGGGAAGGCATTCAGGCGCTCAACCTGGAGTTCTTCGTCAGCATGCCGAAGCCGGTGGGGGAAGTGGGCGGTGGCATGGCCAACTCGATTGTGGGCACGCTGATTCTCTCCGGTCTGGGGTCACTCTTTGCGATTCCTGTCGGGATCATGAGCGGCGTCTACATGTCGGAGTACGCCGGGAGCCGGATGGCGTCGGCGATCCGTTTTGCCGCCGATACGCTGAACGGCGTGCCGTCGATCGTGATTGGCGTCTTTGTCTACGGCATCGCGGTGCTGCCGTTCAAGCAGTTCAGCGCGATCGCCGGCGGATTGGCGCTCGGCATCATGATGATTCCGATCATTGCCCGGACGACCGAGGAGTTGTTGCTGCTCGTGCCGCACACGATGCGCGAAGGGGCGCTCGCGCTGGGCGCGACGCGCGCGCGCGCGGTGTTCTCCGTGGTGCTCCCGGCCGCCGCGCCCGGCATCATCACCGGTGTCGTGCTGGCGCTGGCGCGTATTGCCGGCGAGACCGCGCCGTTGCTCTTCACCTCGTTCAACAACCGCTACTTCACGGTGGGCCTCACACAGCCGATCTCCTCGCTGACCGTGCAGGTCTTCACCTACGCCATCTCGCCGTATCAGGACTGGCATCGTCAGGCGTGGGCTGGCGCGCTGGTGCTCGTGTCGCTCGTGTTGCTCTGCTCACTCCTCGCGAGATTCGCGACCAGAAAGCTCGAGGGGCTCGGCCGCGGCTGACACATGGATCGGTTCCACGATCTCTGTACGCTCGCGCGGCTCAAGCGCGAGCGCCGCGAGCAGCGCGTCCTGCGCGCTGAAGGGCACCGTCTCCGGCGTTTTGGGCGCAAGCGGTTCGTAGAAACCTTCCGGCGTCAGCCGGTGTGCCCGCGAGTTGTCGCGCAGATACGTATCGAGGATCGCGCGTAATTCGGCTTTGATCTCGGTGTTCTCAACAGGGCAGAGCACTTCGACGCGTCGATTTAGATTGCGCTCCATCAGATCGGCGGACCCCAGATACATCTCGGGATTTCCTCCGTTTTCGAAGAAATAGAGACGCGTGTGTTCGAGAAAGCGGCCGACGATGGAGCGGACGGTCATCCGTTCGCTCACGCCGTCGACGCCGGGACGCGCGCAACAGATCCCGCGCGCGATGAGATCCACCGTGACGCCGTCGCGGCACGCCTGATAGAGCACGCGGATAAACGCCGGATCGGAGATCGCGTTCATCTTGAACAGCAGATAGGCCGGCCGTCCAGCGCGGGCGTGCGCCGCTTCGCGCGCGACCAGTTCGGTGAGGCGCGCGCGCATGTTGACCGGGGCGACGAGCAGTTCGCGATACGTGGTCTGGGCTGAATAGCCGGTCAGGTAGTTGAACACGTCGGAGACGTCGGCGACGATCGCCTCGCGCGCGGTGAAGAGTCCGAAGTCGGTGTAGACCGCCGCGGTTTTCCGGTTGTAGTTGCCGGTGCCGATGTGCGCGTAGCGGCGGATGCCGGACGGCTCCTGACGGATCACGAGACAGAGCTTGCAGTGCGTCTTGAGGTGCACCATGCCGTAGACGACATGGATGCCCGCCGCTTCAAGACGTGTCGCCCAGGCGATGTTGCTCCGTTCGTCGAAGCGTGCCTTCAGCTCCACCAGCACCGCGACCTGCTTGCCTTGCACGGCCGCTTCGAGGAGCAGTTCGATGAGCGGCGAGTTTGGTTCGAGACGATAGAGCGTCATCTTGATCGCCACGACCAGCGGATCGCGGACGGCGGCTTGCAGGAACGTCTCAACGGCGGTGAACGAATCGAACGGATGGTGGACGAGGTGATCTTCTTCGGCGATGTTCTCGAACACATGCTCGACGTCCGACGCGGCCCAGAGCGAGCGCGGCACAAACGGCGCATCCTTGAGGCGCGGCCGGTGCAGCGAGGCCAGTTGCATCCAGTCGGCGAACGCCATGCGTCCGGGGCAGGCGTGGACGATGGTGTCGTCGACCTCGAAGTTTTCGCGCAGGATTTCGAGTACGCGCTTCGGCATCCGGTTGTCCACCTGCAGCATGGTGACCGCGCCGTGGCGGAGCTGTTTCAGACTGCGGTCCACCGATTCGCGCAGGTCTTCTTCTTCGCTGATGGCGAGCACGATGTCGGTGTCGCGCATGATGCGGAAGAGATCGGCGCTCATGACGTCGACGCCGGGAAACAGCGCCTGCGCGTTCTCGGCCATGATGTCTTCGAGCATCGCGAACGTCACGCCCGGACGGTCGGAGATGTGCGGCGGCACTTCGACAAACCGCGGCAGCGTGTCAGGCACCTTGACGCGGGCGAACCGCCGCTGCCGTCCCTGCCGGACGACCACCGCCAGATTCTTGCTGCGGTTCGACATGTAGGGGAACGGGTGGCCGGGATCGAAGGCGAGCGGCGTCAGGACCGGCGCGATGTCGGCGTTGAACCGTCGCGCCAGATATTGGCGCACCGCATTTGAATACTCCGCCCGATCGAGCACGGTGATGTGCTCGGCGGCGAGTTCCGGGCGCAGCACCTGTTCCCAGCAGTGATGGAGATCGTGGAGGAAACGCGAGGAGCGCTCCCGCATCGCCGTCAGTTGTTCTTCCGGATCGAGGCCGTCGGCCGAGATCTCTTCGGTCCCGGACCGGTACGCCCGCAGCACCGTGGCGAGGCGCACCATGAAAAATTCGTCAAGGTTGTTGGCGGCGATCGCGAGGAACTTGACCCGTTCGAGGAGCGGGTGTGCCTTCGGATCGCTCGCCTGCGCGAGCACCCGCTCATTGAACGCGAGCCAGCTCAGTTCGCGGTTGATGTACAACGCCGGGTCCGACAACCCTTTGGGTCCGTCATGGGTAATGCTGGCGAGCGAGGGGCGGCGGTTCTGGGCTTTTTTTCTCATGGGTTCCGCGGACGTGTCGTCCGAGCCCTAGAGGATATCAACGCCGTGTAACATTCGCGCGGCTGAGGCTTGGGACCGGTACGGGTACGCTCCGCAACAGCTCCTGTTGCGCCACCTGACGGTCAGCGTTACGCCGCTGTGAAATACGTTGGCCATACTGAACGTGGTGATCGAGTTGCGCGCGCGGGGCAGCGAACGACGGATGCCTCCCCGGCGTTCCTGACGTGCGCGCGCAGCTCATTCGCCATCAGCGTCGAGGAAAGAGACTCGGGTTGTTCGTGAACAGCGCGTCGATGCCGAGGTCGTACAGGAAGTGCCGCATTTCGTCGCTGACGGACGGATAGGCGGTTTTCTCATCGGCGCGGAACGTCCACGAGGTCACCGTGAGCCCGCGGGCGTGCGCGCGGGCGACCATATCCGGATGACGCGCGATCACCTGCTTCTCGGGCGCGATGCCGGTGGCGAAGGTCGCCAGCGTGTCGAGGCGCGCGTCGGTGACGTCTTCGTCGTGCGAAGTCAGAAAGACGCGCGGGATGGTGGGTAATTCCTTCGAGACGCGCTGCACGGTCGGTTCGTCGAACGACTGGATGATGATCGGCGTCTGTCGCAGCGACTCGTTCGTGTCGAGGCCCAGACGCTTGATGGTGCGGACGAAGATCGCGGCCATGTCCACGCCGCGGCTCGTGTAGAGCGGCGGCGATTTCAGCTCAGGGTAGAGCCCCGCCTTGCCTCGCACGAGGCTGACCATGTCCTCGAAGCTTGGCACCTGCTCGCCGCGAAAACGTTCTCCGCGCCAGATCCCGGCGTCGAGACGCTTCACCTCAGCGAGCGTGAAGTCGTTGGCAAGCCAGTGCTGTCCGCCACGGCTGTTGGTCATCTGCGGATCGAACCGATCCGGAAATACCGTGGCGATATTGGTCGTGCGTTCGAGCGTGTCGTCGTGCAGACAAATCAGTTGCCCGTCTTTGGTGACCGCCAGATCCGGCTCCACGAAATCCGCGTGCTGCGAAAGCGCGAGGCGATAGGCGGTCATCGTGTGTTCCGGCGCGTCGCCAGACGCGCCGCGATGGGCGATGAGCTGCTTGTCCGCCGCGGCGGATCGGATTGTCATGGGGAACAGCAGCGTACAGGCACAGACGAGGACGAAGGCAGGAAGATATCTCATGCTCGAAGCGTAACGAGCGTGGGTGACACCGAGGCGACACGCCTGTGACGGAGTGGAAACGCGGGAGTTCGCCCGCAAGAAAAAAGGGGCGCCTCCATACGAGGCACCCCTTTACTTCACGTGCGCGTGCTATGTCCGATCGTGCGTCGAAGTCTGACCCGAGTGCGGCCTGAACGTGGCACGGTTGCCGACGGTTACCGAAGGGGCCGTGCGTGTCAGCCGCGTCTACGCTATAAGAATCCAGTGTAGGCGCTCGGTGTGAGCGGACGATGACGGGTGCGTTACGGCGGCGTTAATACATCTCTAAGGATCGCGGTCACGCGGTGACGACGCGTCAGATGACCGTGCCCGCTTCGATGACGCCGTCCTTCGGCACGATGATGATCCCTTCACGAATGTAGTAGCCGTTGCCGTCCGCGTGCGACACGCCTTGTTCGTTGACGAGCCGGCACCCGTCGCCGATGCGCGCGTTCTTGTCGACGATGACACGGTCGAGCACGACATCGCGTCCGATGCCGAGACGCGGGCTGGCGCCCCGCGCCGGCGCGTCGTCATCGGCTTCGTAGTAGTCGGCGCCGAGGAGCACCGAGCGCGTGATGGTCGAGCCTTGATGGATCTGCGTGCGGATGCCGATGACCGACTCTTCAATCTTCGCGGCGGCGAGGTAGCACCCTTCGGCGATGGTGGCGTTCTTCACGTCGCAGTCGCTCAGGCGCGATCCGGGCAGATACCGCGCGTGCGTGTAGATCGGCCGGTGCGGATCGTAGAACTTGAACGGCGAGTGCGGCTTGGTGAGCATGATGTTCGTGTCGTAGAACGAACGGATCGTGCCGACGTCCACCCAGAAGTTCTTGAACAGATACGAGTGAATCCGGTATTTGTCGAGCGCGCCGGGAATGATCTCGCGGCCGAAATCGCGCGCGGTGCCCGACAGCAGATCGAACAAGACATCGCGTGAAAACACGTAGATGCCCATGGACGCGATGAACGGCTTATCGGGCGAAGCGCCCGCGAGGAGCGAGCCGTGCGGAATGCTCTGGCCGATCTCGTCGAGGCGCGGCAGCGACGGCTTTTCCTCGAACGCGACGATATGTCCTTCACGATCGAAGCGGAAGATGCCCATGCCCCCCGCATCGTCGCGCGAGACCGGTTGCGCGGCGATCGTGATGTCCGCGCGGCGATCGACGTGCGCATCGACGAGGTCGCAGTAGTCCATGCGATAGAGGTGATCGCCGGCGAGAATGAGGTAGTAGTCCGCGTCGAACCGCTGCAGGTGACGCGTGGCCTGCCGCACCGCGTCGGCGGTTCCCTGAAACCAGCTCTGGTTGTCCGGCGTCTGCTCGGCGGCCAGAATCTCGACAAACCCCTGGCTGAACGTATCCATCCGGTACGTCTGGTTCACGTGCCGGTTGAGCGAGGCGGAGTTGAACTGCGTCAGCACGAAAATCCGCCGCATGTCGGCGTGCAGGCAGTTGCTGACCGGAATGTCGATGAGCCGGTACTTGCCGGCAATCGGCACGGCCGGCTTCGAGCGGAGCTGTGTCAAGGGAAACAGGCGCGTCCCTTGTCCGCCCCCGAGGATGATTGCGAGCACTTCGTTGTTGATCGCCACGGCGGACTCCATGGTAGTGCATGCGGTGTGCCGCGCGCAGCACGTGAGGGCGTTCACGGGAACCCTCGCGTGTGTAACGACGGTGTAAACGGATCTGCTACACTTTTCATCGTTTGTAAGGTTTTGGTCGGCGTGCGGGCGCGTCGAAGAGGAGTCTCGTGGCGTTTCGATTGATTCCGCGCGAAGAGAAGTTCTTCAGCGATTTTCAGGCACTGGCCGCCGAACTTCAGCGCGGCGCGGCACTGCTCGAACAGATGTTCTCTCCGGATCACCCCGACTGGCGCCGTGCCGACGAGATTAAGGAAGTCGAGCATAAGTGCGACTCGCTCACCCACGAAATCTTCCAGCGCCTCAACCGCACGTTCGTGACACCGCTTGATCGTGAAGACATCCACACCCTGGCGCGGTCGCTCGACGATGTGATGGACGCCATCGACGCGTCCGCGACGCTCGTGCGGCTCTATCGCCTCGACCGTGTGCGGTTCGGCGCGCGCGAACTGGCGCAGACGATCACCGCGTCGACCAAAGAGGTGCAGCTCGCGTTCGACGCGCTCGCGAAGAACAAGGGCGTCACCACGCACTCGGTCGAGATCAACCGGCTCGAAAACGAAGCGGATCGGATTCATCAGGACGCGGTCGTGCGCCTGTTCGACGATGAGCAGAATCCGCTGACCGTGATGAAGTGGAAGGAGACCCTCGACTTCCTCGAGGCGGCGACCGATCGCTGTGAAGATGTCGCCAACGTGCTCGAAGGCGTGGTCGTCAAGCACGGCTAATCGATGCTCCTGACCACCGTCATCGTTCTTATTGCCGTTGCGTTGGTGTTCGACTACATCAACGGCTTCCACGACGCCGCCAACTCCATCGCCACCATCGTCTCGACGCGCGTGCTGTCGCCAGGGAAGGCGGTCATCTGGGCGGCGTTTTTCAATTTCATCGCGGCGTTTGTCTTTGGCACTGGCGTCGCGAAAACCGTCGGCGCCGGGATGATCGACATCAAGATTGTCACCTTCGCGGTGATTTTTGGCGGTTTGATCGGCGCGATCCTCTGGGACCTCATCACCTGGTTCTTCGGGCTCCCGACCAGCTCCTCGCACGCGCTCATTGGCGGTTACGCCGGGGCCGCGGTGGCGAAAGCCGGATTCGCGGCGATCATTCCAAGCGGCTGGACGAAAACCATCATCTTCATCTTCCTCTCGCCGCTCATTGGTTTCGTCGCCGGGTTGACGCTGATGACGGTGATTTTCTGGGTGTTCCGCTGGACGCCTCCCTCGCGTGTCGATCGCTGGTTCCGGCGTCTGCAACTCGTGTCGGCCGCGTTCTTCAGTTTGAACCACGGCGCCCACGACGCGCAGAAGACGATGGGCATCATCGCCAGCGTGCTGTTCGCGGCCGGCTACATCCAGCAGTTCGAGATTCCGTTCTGGGTGGTGCTTGCGGCGAATGCGGCGATTGGACTCGGCACGCTCGCCGGCGGGTGGCGCATCATCCACACGATGGGATCGAAGATCACCAAGCTGCAACCGGTCGGTGGCTTCGCCGCGGAAACGGGCGCCGCGACGGCGCTGATGGTGGCGACGCTCACCGGCGTGCCGGTCAGCACCACGCACGCCATCACTGGCGCCATCGTCGGTGTCGGCGCGACACGCCGTCTGTCCGCGGTCCGCTGGGGCGTGGCGCGTCAGATCATCTGGGCGTGGGTGCTCACGATTCCTGCCGCTTTTGCGATTGGCGCCGCGTCGTACCGGATCCTCGCGCTCGCCGGCGCGCACTAATCAGTCCCGGATTCCCATGGGGTTGCCTTGCCGCAGAGGACACGCGCGGACAGGCGCGACAGACGTGGCGCGAAGGTATTTCATCGTGAACCCATAAATTACGCCTCGCATGATGCGGTTCATCACGATCGCTGTCGAACTTCGTGGCATGATTGCCAGTGCGCTCACTACGGGAGCGCGCGTGGACATCGGCCGGCACGACTCGTCGCGGCGCGCGTCCACTGTGGGAGGAGCTTTCAGTGATGACAATGGCCCGAACGCCGGACGTAATGCCTGCGGATCTGACGCTTGTCATCCCGACCTACAACGAGTGCGAGCGGATCGACCGTCTCCTCGAGCAGATTTTCGAGGTCGCGTCCGCCAGCCACGTCACCATCGAAGTGATCGTCGTGGACGACAACTCAAGCGATGGCACCGGTCAGCGCGCCGAGGCGTGGGCCACGCGCGAGCGTGTCCGCGTGCTGCACCGTCCCGGGAAGCTGGGGCTCGGAAGCGCGGTCCTCGATGGCTTTGCCATGGCCGAGACCGACATCATTGGCGTCATGGACGCGGATCTCAGCCACCCGCCGGATTTGATCCCGCGCCTCTACGCCACAATCACGGGTGGCGATATCGATATCGTGGTGGCGAGTCGCTACATTCCCCATGCGGGCACCCGCAACTGGCCGGTCGGACGATTGATGCTGTCTCGTCTTGCCTGCTTGTTGGCGTGGCCCATCACCCCCGTGCGCGACGCGACGTCCGGCTTTTTCCTCGTGCGGCGCTCGTGTCTTGCGGGATTCCAGACACGCGTGCGCGGGTTCAAGATCGGTCTGGAACTGCTGGTGCGCGCGCGTCCGCGGTCGGTGGCCGAAGTCGGGTACGTCTTCGTCAATCGTGAGGCCGGGAAGAGCAAGATGACGGTGAGCGAAGGCCTGGGTTTCTTGCGTCAGTTATCCTCGCTGTACGCGAGCGCGCTTCTTCAGAACAAGCGTCCCGGTCATCGCATCGTGGCAGGCCACGCGGAGCAGCCCGCGGCTGGACGGATTCCCGTCTGACCGCCACGGGAGCCGCGTGATCGCATAAATGCGAATTGCGATTGCCACCGACTGGTGGCTGCCACGGATTGGTGGCGTCGAATCCCAGGTCTCCGATCTGGCCTCCGTGCTCATCGCGCGCGGGCACGATGTGCGCGTGCTGACCACCACACGGAATCCGGTGCCTGCCGCGGGCATGTCTGCCGAGCACGTCACGTATGTAGACGTCCCGATCCTTGGCGATGTCTCCATCCCGGATTTTCGCCGCATTCCAGAATTCGCCGAACGTTTGCGCGCGCTGTCGCCCGATGTGGTACATGCGCACGGCATGTTCTCGACGTTTGCGATTGGCGCCGTGCTCGCCTCGGCGCGCGTGCATCTTCCGTCGATGTTGACGGTGCACTCGCTGCTGCGTCCCGCGCCGGTCTTTATGGCCGCGTCCGCGGTCTTTCGTCTGTTCGCCAACCGCGCGACGCTGGTGACCGGCGTGTCGGCGGCCACCGTCGCGGACGTCGAGCGCGCCTCGGGCCGGGAGGCGCTGTGGATTCCGAACGGGGTGCGGTTGTCGGACTGGCAGCCTGCGCCCGAGGATCGCGAGGCGGTGCGTGTGCTGACCGTCACGAGGCTTGCGCCGAAGAAGCGGACGATCGACGTCGTGCGCGCGGTGGCGGCGGCGTTATGCCGCACGCCAGACGGCCGGGTGCGGCTGGAGATTATCGGTGATGGCCCGGAGCGATCGCGGCTCGAACAAGAGGTGATGCGGCTCGGGCTCGCCGGCCGCGTGATCTTTCATGGCGCGTGCTCGCGCGCGCGTGTGCGCGAACTGTTGTCCGGCGCGGCGCTGCTCGCGCATCCGGGCACGCGCGAAGCGTTCGGGCTGGCGATTCTCGAAGCGCGCGCATCCGGGGTGCCAGTGGTTGCCATCGCCTCGGGTGGCGTGCCGGAACTGGTGACGCATGAGACGCACGGCCTGCTCGCAAGGAATCACGAGGAGTTTGGCGCCGCTCTCGCGCGGATGATTCAGGATGTGTCGCTACGTCAGCGCTGCCGCCTGCAGGCGCCCATCGGCCTCGACGCGTACGATTGGCCAGAGGTGGCCGCACGATTTGAGGCGGCGTACGCGCGTGCGATGAGTCGCACGTCGGCACGCCGTAAGCCGGGAGCCGCGTGAGAAGTGTGGCCGCTCGCGCTACGATACACACACCTTTAGATGATCGACATATCGGTGCAACTGGTCCTTCAGGCGGCGTTGCCGATTCTGGTGTACGCCGTGAGCGTGCCTGCGGTCGCGATGCGCTGGCGCGTCGTGTTGCACGGCGTTACAGGACGCCGCTTGCCGCTCGGGCCGCTGATTCTCGCCTCGCTGGCGTCCAGCTTCGTCAACAACGTGACGGCCGGACCGGCGGGCGAAGCGTGCCGCGTGCTCGCGCTCGTCCGCTTGAAGTTTGCGACCGCCTCGCGCGCGACGGCGGCGGCGGTGTACGAGCGGCTCAGCGAGATCCCGGTGATCGTGCTGATGGTGGTGTGCGCGGTCACGGTCTTTGGCCGCGACGTCCTGGCGCAGATGCAGCGGCCGCACGTGCCGCTGACGCTGGCGATCGTGGTGGGGGTGGCCGTGGCGATTGGCTATCTCGCGCGACGGCCGCTGGCGCGTGCGTGGCGCGCCCTCCGCGATCGTGTGGATTGGCACTCGGTTACGATCGACTCGGGTTCGTTATCGCTGTCCGCCTCGTGGTCCGTGGCGGTCTGGCTTCTCGACATCACGCGCGTGTGGCTCGTCGCGCGCATGTTTGGCGTGGCGCTTGGACCGGTGCAGGCCGCGGCGCTGTCGGCGGTGACGGTCATCGGTGGTCTGGCGCCGACGATTGGCGGTCTCGGTGTGATTGAAGGTGGACTCATTGCGGCGCTTGTCGCCTTTGGTGTGCCGATGCACACGGCAATGGCGATCACGGCGGTCGAGCGCGGGATTTCGTATGGGCTTGCCACGGTCGCGGGCGCGGGCGCGCTCGCGGCGCTGGGCGGGCGAGAGTTGTGGACCGCGGCGCGCGCGCGCGCGGCGGCGGAAGAATCGGCATCATGAAGGCGTACTTCTCTGTTGACGTGGAGCAAGACTGTCCTCCGTACCTGAACACCTGGCGCGGGATTGAAGAAGGGTTGCCGCGACTCCTGGCGCTGCTTGCCGAAGAAGATGTGCGCGGCACGTTCTTCACGACCGGCGAGGTGGCGCGCAAATATCCGTCATTCGTGCAATCGATTGTGGACGGTGGTCACGAACTCGGGTGCCACGGTGACCTGCACCGGAATTTCGGGACGCTCGACGCGCGTGAATCCGAGATCGAGATCGCGCGATCGTCAGAGACGCTGCGCGCGTTCGCGCCGGTGACGTCGTTCCGCGCGCCGTATCTGACGTTTCCCCGTGAATACGTGCCCCTGCTCGCGAAGTACGGGTATCGCCTCGATTCGTCAGAGGGGCGCCATAAAAATTTTCGCGCCACCGTCCACGAAGACGAAGGCGTCCTGCGCGTGCCCGCGTCGGTTACCTCGTCGACCTTGCGCTGGCCGTCGGCGCCGAGGAACGCGTTGCTCTCGCGCTTGCGCGAACCCGCCGTGCTGTTCGTCCACCCGTGGGAGTTCGTGGATTTTCGGCGCGAACGCTTGCGGTTCGACTGCCGTTTCCGCACCGGTGATATGGCGCTTGCCTGCGTGCGGTCGGCGCTGCGGTTGCTGAAGGCGCACGGGGCGACGTTTGACGTGATGCGCGAGTACAGCGCATCGTGAGCCAGAGACGCGAATCACCCAGCACGATACGCGAGTCATCTTTTTCCGCTAGTGGGCCGCGTCCGCGTTCTGTTGCGTCCATTGCGATGCTGGCGCTGACTGGCACGCGCCTGCCGGTCCTGTTGCTCGGCATGCTCGCGGTCACGATCGTGGGGACCGTGCCGCCGCCCGTCGCTGAAGGTCTGTGGCGGATTGCGCCCGGAGAAATCGCCAACCTGCTCGCGCGCTGGGACACCAGCTTCTACTACGCAATCGCCACGACCGGCTACGCCTGGGACCCCACCACGTTCAGCCACCAGAACATCGTGTTCTTCCCGGCGTATCCGGTGCTGATGCGTTTGGGCGGCGCGATCCTCGGCCACTCGCCGATGATCGCGGGGCTGGTGGTGTCGCTCGTCTCGTTCACGATCGGGATCGCGGTGTTGTACCGGCTGGCGGCGCTTGAACTCGGCGAATCGTATGCGTGGCGCGTGGTGCTGCTGCTGGCCACCTTTCCGTATGCGCTGTTTTTCTCGACGGTCTACACCGAGTCGCTGTTCCTCTGTTTGTCGGTCAGCGTGTTCTACGCGATCCGGCGCGGCTATCTGTGGCGCGCGGCGGTGTGCGGCGTGGCGGCCGGGCTGACACGTCCCAACGGATTCTGGCTGGTGGCGCCGCTCTTCTGTCTCGCCTTCATCGATCATCACGACGTCTGGCGCGACAGGCCGCGGCGGCGTCTTGCGACACTGCTCGCGGTGTGCGCGCCGCTCGTGGGCGTCGCGATCTACTCGTGGTATCTGCACGCGCAATTTGGCGACGCGCTCGCCTGGGTGCACGGTCAGCGCGCCTGGGGGATGCCGCTACTGGGACAGCTCCCCGCGCCCGATCCCGTGCGGCTGCCGACACAGCCAAGACTTCAGTTCGTGGAAATCGTGAACTACGTGGGCAATGTCGTGGCGTTTGGCTGCGCGGCGTGGTCGATTGAGATCGTGTGGCGGCGGCTCGGCCTCGCATACGCGGCGTGGATTGCCATCTGCATCTTCCCGCCGGTGGCCGCGCATCTGTTCCTGTCGCTCGGCCGCTTCACCGCGGTGCTGTTCCCGGTGTTCTTCGGCCTCGCGCTCCGCGTGCCGGAACGCCGCGTGCCGCACATCGCCGCCGCCTTCGCCGCCGGCCAAGCGCTCCTTGCCATCTGGTTCTTCCTCTGGCAATCCGTCGTGTAGCGGTCTGGCGATCTGGTCATCTCGTCATCGAACGACTGGGGGCGCCGCTTCGGTTGCGGACTCGTTGCTGCTTGCAATGCCCCGATTCGTCAATGACCAGACGACCAGATCACCAGATCTGAGCAATGAGCGGATATCCCCAGACGAGGCCGAGTAGGGCGGAGGTACCGCCGACGAGGAGGCTGATGCTTCGGGCGAGTGCGTGCCTGGCGCTGAGGCGCGCGAGCGGGACGCCGAGTAGTCCTGTGAGCATCGCCATGCCGATCGTCGAGCCGAGGCCGAAGAGCGCCATGTAGGCCAGACGCGCCGATGTCGACGGGAGCGTGGTCAGCACCAGCGCGGTGAGCGCGCCGCTGCCGGCCAGACCGTGGACGGCGCCGATCAGGAGCGGCCGTCGCGCAAACGTCCACGCGCCGACGTGGACGTGCGCCGTCATCCCTGCGTGCGTGTGCGCGCGCAGGCCGTGGCGATGCGTGACCGGCGCGCCGAGATCGGCACGAAGCGCCTGCGCGATGGCGCGCGCGCCAAGCGCGACGAGCATTACGGCGACG
>JAISPN010000191.1 GCA_031274845.1 Acidobacteriaceae bacterium | reverse complement strand
AATTCGCCGATGCGTTGGGCCAGCGTGTCGCTGTTCATGCCTTTGGCGCCAGCATAGAGGGTCAGGCGCGTGTGGTACTGGCCGGTTTTCTTGTGAAAAGAACGGGTGGGACCGCTGCTGCCGAACAGGATGAAGAGATCCAGTTTGATCGGCGTGACGCCGGCGGCGTGTTGCAACACGATCGAGGTGTGCGTGGTGAAACCGTGGTAAGAGTTCTCCGTGACGCTGTAGTTCTCGACGCTGCTCCACGGCAGGAGCGTGTCCTTCACCTTCACGCCTTCCTCGGTCAACGTGAAGAGTGGCTTGCGCGGGCCAAACATCGCCCATGCGCATGCCGCGACGATCGCTGTGCCGCTCACCACCGCCCTGTCGATTGTGTGGGAGAAAGAAAAGGAGGCAAACACGATCATGACGCCCGCGAAGCCAAGGAGGAGCGGCAACATGATGGCATGTGGCGTGATGACGACGCTGCCGCTTCCCTTGGAGGCGATCTGCGTGAGCTCGGCGAGACGCGCTTTGCGCGCGGCCTGTGCGTGATGAGTGAAATCCTGCTCGAGCGAAGAGGCGATGTCGTTCATGTGAATAAGCTGTGTCGTGTATGTATCACAACAGGAAAGTATAACTCTTGAAATGCCTTCCTCTCTGGTGAGAGAGACGCTTGAAATGTTAGCATTCTCCTCTGTAAACAGCAGATAACATATTGTCTCTATTGTTCAGCTACGCAAGGTATTGCGTTGATGAGCTTTGGTTTTTCGAGCGTCTCTGGGACGTGCGGCGTTTATGCTGAGAGCCATGAAGATGGAGAGAGAGAACGAGCAAGCCAAGAGCAAGACGAAGCCGCTGCTCTGGTTGATCGGGGTGCCGATTGCCCTGTTGCTGGTAGGGGTGTGGCAGTGGAGCCGCGTGCCGTCGGTGGACGAGACGCAGGGGCAGATTGCCGAATACCGGGCGGCCATTCAACGGCTCGACGAGATGATGCAGGCACACAGTGGTCCCAGTTGGGCAACTGTGGTGGTGGAAGACGAAAACGGCAACAAGGTCGAGGCGACGCTCCTGAAGAGCCGGATGGAAAAAGCCATACGGGAGCTTGAGTCAACATCCGGTTTCAACGATGCCACGCGCGGTCTGCAAAAGCCGCTGGCGACCGCCGCGATGGCCTGTAGCGCACTTGCGCTCTTGTGGGCGTGTCTCGGGCTGGCGTATCAGCGCCGCATGGGAACACGGGCGATAGAGTCGCGCGAGCAGTTACTGGCCGCATTTGTGCGAGGGAAAGAGTTATTGCCGGTCTATATGATCGTCATGGTGGCGCTGTTGTTTGGCGCGGCCATTGCGGTGATGGTCTATGAGCTCATGCCCGTGCTGCGCCATCAGAGCTACGACAGGACCGACATGCGGTTGATGATTGTTGTCGTCATCTTTTCCGCGCTGCTGCTCTATTACGGCGTCAAGATACTGATTGATGTGATTCGAGCGGCGCGGCGTCCGTTGGTCGTCGAGCCGTTACAAGTGATGGGGCGGATTGTCACTCGCGAGGAGACGCCGCAGTTGTGGGCCTTTGTCGCCAAGGTCGCGCAGCGCGTCGGCGCCGCCATGCCAGACGCCATCGTTGTGGGACTAAACGAGGGCTTCTTTGTGACCGAATATGCGGTGCGTCTGCTGAACGGCGTCGAGGTGCCCAAGGGGCGCGTGCTGTATCTGCCGCTGCCGTACATGGCGTTCATGGACGCGCCAGAAGTCGCGGCGGTCGTCGGCCACGAACTGGGACACTTTATCGGCGAGGACACGTTGTACAGCCAGCGCTTTTCGCCGATCTATACCGCCACCGTCCGCCAACTCCACGCCGTTGCCGGCGCCGACGATCAGCACGACGGCTGGCGCTCGGTTGTTACTCGCCCCGCCACGATGTTTGGCGAAATGTTTCTCGACAGTTTTCACACGGCGGTGCGTTTTTGGAGCCGCAAGCGAGAACTGGCCGCCGATGCCGTGGGCGCGCAAGTCGCTGGCGCGAAGGCGGTGGCGACTTCGCTGCTGCGTATTACCGCGCTTGAACCGCATGTCACCGAGGCTCTGGCGACGCATTGGGATAGTGCTCAGGCTGTGGCTGGCGGCGTGCTCGGTCATGTGCGTCAGTTGGTGGCCGCCAAGGGCATGGTGGACCCGCGCGCGCGGCTAGAAAACCGTCAGTCCCACCCGTTCGATACTCATCCCGAACTAGCGGTACGGCTGGACGCGGTAAGCATGCCGGTCAATGACGAGTTGCTCAGACGAGCGATGGACCCGGCCGGTAGTGATTTGCTGCGAGAGTTCGGGTTGGAAGCGCAGACTGCCGCCACCAGTTCGCAGGCTGCTGCCAATGTGGACGTCGCAGCGCGGGTGACGGACATCAGCGCGACCTTGCAGTCCGAGCTGGCGAGTGCCGCCGCCGCGAACCGGCAGGCGAAGATACAAGACCTTTCCGCGATGGTTCGCGCGGCGCAGACGGTGCAGCCGGTGTTCTCGCAAAGGATTTCACGGCGGACGCTGATAGGGGTGTTGGTCCTGGTCGTGTTCATACCGGCCTTCCTGGCCGTCGTGCTGGGGGCAGTGTTTCTTCTCGTGGGGAAAGCTCCCAACGCCCACTGGATCGGCTTGGCCGTGTTGACGCCCGGGTTGGGCGCCATCGCGTTGGGCGTGTGGGTATTGAAACGCAAGGGGTCGTCCGCGTCCGCGCTCGTCATCCGCCCCGACGGCTTGCAGTTGTTCAATCAGCCCGCCGTGCTGGCATGGAGCGCGATCAACGACCTCGGTTTTACCGAGTCGAATGGTGTCAATCTCATGGTGCGTCTGGATCTGGATCGCCAAGTCCCCGCGCCTCAACTGGGCGTATCGTTTCTGCGCGCCCGATACGTCAAAGACAAGCATCAGCTGTTTATTACGCTGAATCTGAACGGCGGCAAGCAGATCGCGCAGGTGCGCGACACCCTCATCGCCTACTGGCGCGCCTGCCATGCCAAGGCGGAGTTACAACGCATGGGCGTGACGGTCGAATAGGATAGCCAGGGAAACTTACGACACGTCGCATCCGGTGTATGGTGTATGGACTAACGCGCGAAGGCGAGGATGGCGTTGGCGGGAATCGTCAGCCGGGCGGAGCAGGGGAGGCCGTGTCTTGGTGGGCCATCCGCGCGCACGGTTCCGCGATTTCCTTCAACGCGCGGGTTGACCCATTGGTCGTAGGTGTCGCTGTTGAAGACTTCCCGCCAGTCGCCTGCTGACGGAAATCCAATCTCGTAGTTCCGCCACGTTTCTGTCGCGAAGCTCGCGACGACGATCACATCTCGGCCCTGTCCCGGCACCCAGCGTTGGAATGCGATGATGCGATTTTCGTCGTGCGCGTGAATCAGGGCAAAGCCTTCGCTGGTAAGCGCTGGCTGCGTGCGCCGGAGCGCGATCGCTTCGCGTGTAAAGCGCAGGAAATCGCGCATGGTCGGGTCGCTGTCGTGGAGGCCATTCCAATAGAGTGCCAGCTCAGGGGCATCGGCGACCGCGTCGGACCACGGTTTGTCTTCGAGAAATTCCTGTCCCATGAACAGCAGCGGAATGCCCGGCATCGTCAAGAGCAGACCGGTCGCGACGCGCGCGCGGCTGCGCGCGTACCACGACCGCGCGTTTGACGGGTCGGCCAGTCGCGCGATGCGCGGCATGCGGTTGGAGTCGTTGCCCTTTGGCTGCATGACGAGGTCGTGGTTTTCGAGGCTGTTCACGCCGCGCCAGCGATTGGGAAGGTAGTCGAGGCCGAACTGCGCGCCGAGCACCGTCATGGGCAGCGGATGCGTGCCGGGGATACTCGCTTCAGCCAACACGCGGCGGATCGCAATCCGCGGTCCGTCGGTCATCGTCGTATGAAATCCGGCGCCGTTGTTCTGGTGATCCGTGACGACCCACGGGTTCACGGGCCAGTACTCGGCGTGCAGGAGCGCGTCTGGTTTGTGAGACCGAAGCGTCTCGGTGAGATCCTGACAGAAGTCCCATCCGCGTCCGCCTCCTTCGCGATCGATGACGCTCACTTCGTCGAAGCGAAAGCCGTCGACGTGATACTCGTCGAGGAAGAACCGCGCGTTGTTGATGAGGAACTCGCGGACGTCGTTCTCATGGAAGTTGAAGACGACGCCGCCTGCCCACGTGCGATCGGAAAAATACAGCGAGTTCCACCAGAGCGGTGTCTCGATGCCACGCTGCCGATCGAAGAACCAGAGTGTTTCGTCGCCGAAGCCGCCACCGGCGTGGTTGAAGACGAGATCGAAGACGACGGCGATGCCGTAGATGTGACAGATATCGACGAGTGCTTTCAACTGGTTCATCTCGCCGCGCAGATCTTCTTCGTGGTACGGCGTCTGTCCCCGTGCGTCGAGGATGGTGTTCACGCGCGGCATGCGCTCGGCGAGCGCGGCATCACTGACGCTGTACACCATTTCCGGCGCGTAGTAGTCGGTGCCGTTGTAGCCGAGGCTGAATGCGCCGGAGAACTCCTGAATCGGCAGCAGTTGAATCGCGGTGACGCCAAGGTCCGCAAGATACGGCACGCGTTCGACGACGTCGAGAAAGGTGCCGGTGCATTGAGGGCGCGGCGCGCTGTACGCGCCGACGTGGAGCTGGTAGAGGATCCACTCGTGGAACGGCGGGGTCGTGAATCCGCAGTCGTGCCACGGGAAATCGCTCGCGCGCACGACGCAGTCCCGGCGCGGATTGAGCAGTTCTCGCGCGTACGGGTCGCGCTTCAATCCGGGGCCGGCCGGTCCGTCGATGAGAAATTTGTAGGTGGCGCGATCGCCAACGCCTGGGATGAATCCGCGCCACTGCCCGTGGCCGTCGTGTACGAGCGCGGCGTTGCTCCGCCGCTTAAATTTGTTGAAGCTGCCGACGACGTGCACGGCGGTGGCGTGTGGCGCCCAGACGCGGAACGTCGCGCCGCCGTCGACAAGCGTGGCCCCCATGGGGGTGTTCGCGTCGATGTGGCGCAGAGACGCGGCCATCGTGTCACCCGCGTCGAGCTAGCTGCCGGATTGTTCTTTCGCGACTTTCTCGGCCAGCGCGCGCGCGAGCGGCAGGCTGATGTCGCACGACGGATCGTTGATGCGGCAGGCGGCGAGCGTCAGCCCGCAGCCGCACGTGCAGTTGTCGGCGTTGAGCGCGGCGAGCGCCGCGGTGCGTGCCGCGGGCGTCATCTTGCTCAGGTCCACGCCGGGGATTTCTTTGGCTTGCGCGGCGTTTCTGAGCATCGCTTCGTGAGGGTCGTCCACGCGCTCGATGCGTACGTTCTTCTTGTGTCCCGACAGCACGTCGGTTTCAAGGACGGTTAGTTCAGCGTTCAACATCCCGGTGTGGCGTTGTTGAATTCGTCCGTCTGGATCGACGACGAACGTCGTCGGCAGCGCGGTGACGCCGCTGAAGATCTTTTCAAGCTCCGGCGTGACCATGACGATCGGGTAGTTCATCTTGTGTTCGGCCGCAAACGCCTTCACGACATCGACGCCGGCTTCGTCTTCGGAGATGCCGAGCACGACCAGGCGGTCGCGGTACTTGTTCTGCAGTTCCACGAGGTCTGGAATTTCCTCGCGGCACGGCGGACACCAGGTCGCCCAGAAGTTCACCAGCACGACTTTTCCTTTGAGGCTGGCCATCGAGATCGTCTTGCCGTCGAGATCGGTCATCGAGACATCCGCGACGAGCGCGGGATTGGTCAGCAGCGTCAGCACCGTATCGTCTCCGGAGGAGGCGGCTGAGCGTGTGTCTTCGGGCGAGGCGTTCTTGCCGCCCGAGCAACCGGCCATGAGCAATCCCGCGGTCACGGCAACCGTGGCGAGGACGGCGCCGCCTCTGGAGAAGATTTTCATGGTGACATCGTAGCAGCCCGCCGCGTCCCGGCGATAGAATCACACCCCAGCATGAATAAAACGCTCATTCTCTTCGCCAGTGTCATGGTGGGTTTCCTCGTCAACGCGGGGGCGCAGAGCGGCACGGCCAGCCGCGCCTATCGCGCGCGATTGTCGCCGGTGCCGATGGACCTGGCGATGGCGGTCAACATCAGCGGGTTGGGCACGGCAACCGCGACGTTGAACGGATCGAAGCTGACGATTACGGGCACGTTTGACGGTCTCAAGTCGCCCGCGACGACGGTGAATCTGCACAGGGGCATCCGTGGTGTTCGCGGGCCGGTCGTGCTGGCGCTCGAGACGACCAAAGGCACGAGCGGCACCATTTCCGGCACCGTCGATCTGACGCCGATGCTCGCGCAGGACTTGCAGAACAGCCGGCTCTACATTCAGTTGCAAAGCGAGAAAGCGCCAGATGGCAATTTGTGGGGCTGGCTGATGCCGCAGGAGACGAAGAAATGATCAGGAGATCGTGTGGTCCGCTGGCGGCTGCCGGCAGCGTGTTGATGGTGGTCGCGTCGGCGGTGGTGCTGCTCTCGGGACAGCAGACCTCATCGCCCGTGGGAACGGCCGAGCAGGTGGCCACCGGCCGTGGACTCTACACCGCGAATTGCGCCGCGTGTCACATGCCGGATCTTGGCGGTCGCAACGAAGCGCCGGCGCTGGCGGGTGTGAACTTCATGAACACCTGGGGCACGCGCACGACGAGCGCGCTCTTCGAGTACATGTCGGCGACGATGCCGCCGGGTGGCGCGGCGTTGTCGGCGGATCAATATGCCGCGATCTCGGCGTTCATTCTGCAGATGAACGGCGCGGCGACGGGCGCGCAAGCCTTTTCAGGAACCGTGTCGGTGCCGATTGCCAGCGTGGCGACGGGACGCGCGCCGCAGAATGCGCAAGCGAACGCGGCGCAGGCTGGCCGTGGACAGGCGCCGGCCGTGGGACGTGGGCAGGCGGCTGGCGGCGCGGCGGCTGGTGGTGGCGGCGGTGGACGTGGTGGCGCGCCGGCGGCGCCGCGTGGACTCACCGTCAACGGCGTGGTGCCGAACGTGACGCCGGTCACCGACGCGATGCTCAAGAATCCGCCGCCCGGCGACTGGCTGATGGCGCGACGGAACTACCAGGGGTGGAGCGATAGTCCGCTGAACCAAATCACGTGCGACAACGTGAAGGATTTGAAGCTGGCGTGGGTCTGGTCGATGTACGAAGGGGGCGCGAATCAACCGTCGCCGATCGTGCACGACGGGATCATGTATCTCGTCAACCCGCTCAACATCCTTCAGGCGCTCGACGCGAAAACCGGCGAGTTGATCTGGGAAAACCACATCGGTCCCGAGCAGGCGGTCGGCATCGCGTCGATGCGCAACATGTCGATCTATCAGGACAAGGTGTTCTTCACGACGACCGACGCGCGTCTGGTCGCGCTCGACGCCAAAACCGGCAAGGTCGTGTGGGAGACGATGATTGCCGATCGCACGAAGGGCAACTACTCGGAGACGTCGGGATCGATTGTCGTCAACGGCAAAGTGATTCAAGGTCTGGCCGGATGCGATCGCTACGGGTCCGAGGCGTGCTACATCAGCGCCTACGACGCGAATACGGGCAAGCAGTTGTGGAAGTTTCACACCGTGGCGCGCGGCAACGATCCGGGCGCCGACACGTTCGGCAAAGTCGAGGATCGATTCCGCATTGGCGCGGAAACGTGGATTGCCGGAACCTACGATCCCGATCTGAACCTCACCTACTGGGGGACGGCGCAAGTGAAGCCGTGGGTGCCGGCCAGTCGCGGGATGAGCGTGTTCGACGCCGCGCTCTATGGCACATCGACGCTCGCGCTCAATCCCGATGACGGCAAGTTGGTGTGGCACTACCAGCACATTCCGGGCGAAGCGTTCGATCAGGACGAAGTGTTCGAGCGCGTGCTCATCGACATCGGCGACAAGAAGTACGTGTTCACGATTGGCAAAGTGGGCATCCTCTGGAAACTCGATCGCAAGACGGGCGCGTATGTCGCGCACAAAGAGACGCTCTTCCAGAATGTGTTCGATCGAATCGACAACCAGACCGGCAAGCCGGTGTACCGCGCGGATGTCATCGAAGCGAAAACCAATCAGTGGGTGCAGGCGTGTCCCAGCACGGAAGGCGGCCACAACTGGCAGGCGACGAGTTGGAATTCAGCCGCGAAGCTGCTGATCATTCCGATGAGTCAGTCGTGCATGGAGCTGTCGGGACGCGATATTCAGAAGGCGGATGGCTCTGGCGGGACCGGCGCCGATCGGCGGTTCTACGAGATGCCGGGCACGGACGGCAACATCGGCAAGCTGGTGGCTTACGACGTGGAGACGATGAAAGAAGTGTGGAGCCGCGAACAGCGCGCCGCATTCCTGACGGCCGCGTTGACGACCGCTGGCGGTGTGGGGTTCATCGGCGATCTCGATCGGAACTTCCGTGCGTTCGACGTCAAGACGGGCGAGACGCTGTGGTCGACGCGTCTTGGGACGTCGGCGTCGGGCTACCCGATCACGTATACCGCTGGCGGCAAACAGTATGTGGCCGTGCCTGCGGGAATGGGTGGCGGGAGCCCGCGCCTTGTGCCGCGCACGATCACGCCGGACATCAAGCACCCGAACAACGGCAATGCGCTCTACGTGTTCGAGTTGCCCGATAAATAATCCGGCGCGACGGCAGGGGCAGATTAGAACATCTGCTTGCTGGTGCCGCCCGCGGCCGGGATATACGCGCCGAGCACGTAATCCTTGACCATGCGGTCGGCGCTGAAGCGCCAGCCGAGCGTGCGGATGGCGCGCTTCATCCGCGCGATCCAGCGGCGTGGCAGACCGTCGCGGTCGCGATCGTAGTACAGCGGAATCACTTCCTCGCGGAGCGCGCGCAGCAGCGATTCGCCGTCGCGTTGGTCGTGCACGTCGACGTTGGTGTGCGTTTCGCCGCCGCCGATGGCAAAGCCGTTGCGGCCGTCGTAGGCTTCAGCCCACCAG
>JAISPN010000106.1 GCA_031274845.1 Acidobacteriaceae bacterium | reverse complement strand
GGCGGCGTCTTGCATCTGACGCGCGGCATCGGCAAGGTTCTGCTGCGGCTGTTGACGCTGGAGCTGTTGCAGCCGCCGTGCGGCGTCTTCGAGTTCCTGCGCGATCTGACGCTGCGCATCGCCACCGCCGCCGCCACTTTGATTTTGCGCGGCCATGCGACGCTGACGTTCCGCTTCCTGCTGCTGGCGCCGCGCGAGCTCTTTCAGCTTCTCCATGAGCGCGTCGACTTCCTTGTCGCCGCCTTGCTGCTCGGCGCGCTGCTGCATTTCGTACTGGTTGGCGAGCTTGTCCATCTCGAGATTGAACAGATCCGCGAGATCTTCGGACATCTGATTCTGTCCGCCACCGCCGCCGCCCCCCCCACGCTGCGCCGAGACCTGCACTTCGTATTCCTGCTCGGCGTCCTGCAGCAGCTTGAGCGCTTGCTGTTCAGGCGTCAGCGCTTCCTTGGCTTGCAGCCCCTTCAGGTTCGACTCGGCCGACTTCATCGCTTCGGCGGCTTTGGGCAACGCTTCGGCGATGGCTTTGAACGCGGGATCGACCGCGTCCAGGCGGCTGTTCATCTTGCCGGAGAGCTCTTCGACCTGATCGCGAAGCTTCGCCTGAGCGAGCGTCAGGAAGACGGTCTGCTCGCGATACTTGTCCGGCGCCATCTTCTCTTTGTCGCGGACGGTGTTGAACGTTGCCGCGACGATCTCGCGCTGCTGCTGCGAGAGCTGCCCGACCTGATTCCCGCCGCCGCCCCCACCGCCTCCGCCGCTGGCCATCGATTGCGCGGCCTTGTAGTCCTTCTTGAACGGACGGATCTGCACGAAGTAGATGTCGCTGGTCGTCGTCTTCGATCCAGCCACCGTGTCGTTGTCCGACGCCTTCGCGTAGTAGGAGACGAAGTCGCCCGGCTTGAGCCCGAGCTCTTCGAGGTAGATGGTGTGGCTCGCCGTGACTTCCGGCAGCGTCTTCGATCCGCCGAACAGGTTGATCGTTTTCTCGGGACCGCCGTTCACCGAGTAGAACATCTGCATCGACTTCACGCCGAAGTCGTCGGCGGCTTTTACTTCGGCAAACACTTCTTCAACCGGCGTGGCGTTCGTGTCGCGTCCCGGTTTGTTGAAGCGGACGGTCGGCCCCTGATCCGTGAGGACGTCGATCGTGTACTGCGGCGACGCGTTCACCTTCTCGCCGTGCGGACCGTCGAGTTCGATCTTGTAGAAGCCTTGCGCGTCGACGGTCATGTTCGCGGCAAACGTGCCGTCGGCGTCTTTTGTCAGCGGGATCGAGTTGTCGTTGACGATCACGCGTCCGCCCGGCGTCGCCATCGTCGGCGTGATCGTGAGCTTGACCGCGGTGCCCTTGAGCGCGGCGATGTCGCCGCCGGGATCGTCGGTGCGCGGCTCGAGGTTGGTGTACGCAGGGAAGGTGTAATCGAGCACCAGCTTGTCGACCGTCGGCAGGTCGACGACTTCCATTGTGAAGCGCGGCGATTCGACGCCGTTTGCCGTCACGAAATACTCGGCGGTTTTCTCGACGTGGAAGAGCAGCCCTTCGAAGTGTCCGGCATCCGCGGCGGGCGCGAGCGACACGCGCTCGAATGCTCCGCGCGGATCGAGACGCACCATCAGCGTCGCGTCCGTGGCGCTGAAGCCGGAGAGCGTCGCCTTGATCGGCTGATCGGCGCCGCGTGGCACCTTCGTGTTGCCGGGCGTCACGTCGATCTTGTACGGGCTCGACGCTTCCGCGCTGCGCTGAACGAGCAGCAGCGCCTTCATGCCGCTGCGGAGGAACGACGGTCCGATGCTCAGGATCAGGATCGCGGCGACGACGATGCCGCCGAGCGTGATGAGCTGACGTCGTAGATGTTCACGCTCGATGAGCGCGCCGTCTTCGAGCGCGCGGCATTTCTCGATGGCTTGCTCGATGAGCCGCGCGAGCAGCTGCGGTGATGGACCGAGGTTCGGATCGCCGCCCTCGTCGACGTGGCGCGCCGCGTCGATCGCGCTCATGATGGCGGCTTCGAGCGTCGGATCTTTTTCTTCGAGGTACAGCGCGACCTGACTGTCGGTGACGCGGCGACGGAGCGGCAGGACGAATCCGATCCACACGAGGCCAGCAAAGATGATGGCCGCGATGAGGCGGAACGAAATGATGGCCGCGGGGCTGAAGCGAAGCGCTTCGAGGCTCGACGCGGACAGGAACAGGGCGAGGAGCGTCCCGGCGACGACGATGACTACGCCACGGAGGGCGAGCTTCAGCCGCCAGCGATCTCGAACGCGGTGAATGACGTCGACAAGCTCCGTGCGACGGTCGGAGCCACTCGCTTCGTAAGCCATCGGTGGGGTCCTCCTCCCACACTCTGTATTGAAGCCTTGAGAATACACCGACGCGCGCGGCCCCGTTCACGAAAAGAACGCCATGAAAAGACCGGGGCGGCGTCTCTCGAAAATTACGAAAATCGCTCGTTGACGGACAGCCTGTTTGCCACGATATTTTCCGCCACCAGCAGCAGCAACCCGAGAATCAGCAGGTACCACCACAGGCTCTGTGTTTTTTCGGTCTCTTCAGGGGTGAGCTCGGTGCTCGCGCCGGCGGCCGTCGCGGTGGCTTGCGTGGCATGACCGGTGACGGCGGCCACGAGTTCCGCCGGATCGAGCGACGTCAGGTCGGATTCCGCCGGGTCGAGGTTGACCGCGATCCGATCGGGACGTCCCGACGCGTTGGCGGCCGTCCGGATTTCGTAGACGCCGTGCTCGGTGAGTTCAAGGCTGCTCGATGTGTCCGCCGGCATCCGCAGGCGTTCGTTCGACGGCGTCACGACGGTGCGATCGGTGCGCGACTTGAAGAGCGTGGTGAGGTCGGCAATCTGTCCCACGGTGTACCACGCCGAGGTCTGTTCGTACTGACCGAGATAGCGCGCCAATTGATGGACGAGCGGCAGGTAGACCGGCTTGAGCGGCAGGTCGGTCCACGAGTCGTCGAGTGTCGTGGTCAGCATGACGACGCGTCCGGCGCCGGCCCGCCTCTCAACGGCCGCAATCGCCCCATCGTCGAAGCGCGCGATGATGCGGCTATCGGCGGATGGTTGCGCAATCGCGCGGTAACGCAAGACACGCGCGGCGGAGAAGTCGCCGCTGCGCGGCGCCTTGAAGACTTCAAACACCGGATGGCTGTAGTCGCGGAAGCCGATCGTCGCGCCGCGTCCGTCCATGCGGTTGACGATGGCGCCCACCATGCCTGGCAAGATCGAGGCGTCGCCCGCCGACAACGTGCTGTGCTCGCCGAGGACGACGAGCAATCCGCCGCCACGTTCGACATACGACTTCAGCGCGCCGCCCGCGAGCGCTGGCGGCAGTGGCGTGTCGTTCAGAATCACCACCGACTGCTTGGCGATCGATTCGGGCGTGACGCGCGCGGCTGGCAGCGTCTCGACGTGAAAGGTCGGCGTGTTGCCGATGCTGAGCGCTTTCGCCAGATAAAAGCTTGGCGCGTTGTCGGCGCCGCTGTTGATGATGAGCACCGAGACCGACTGGCTTGGCGTGATGATGAAGTCGAACGAGTTGTCCGCGGCGAGGCCGTCGTTCCCGGTGCGGACGATGCCGTGGACGGAGGGTTCGGAGAGCGTGAACGGTGCGAAGACGACCGACGCCGCCGCGTTCGGCGCGATGTCGACGCGCTTGGTCTCGATGATGTGTCCGCTGATGTCGAGCGTAACGCTGACACCGGTGGCGGGCGCGCTGCTCTTGTTGGCGATGCCGGCGGTGACGGTGATGCGCTCCTGATTTGAAAACGACGCGCGGCTGAACGACACCGACGGCACGGCGACGTTCGCGGCGTTTGGAGCGGCGACGGAGATCGGCGTCAGCGTCATGCCTTCAGCAAATCGCACGTCTTCAGACCCCGCCCATCCGGTCTTTTGAAAATCGGAGATGAGGATCGCTTCGCGCCGCGGAAGCGTCGAGCGCGCGAGGATGCTTTCGGCAAGCTTGAGCGCCGGTCCGAAGCGCGTGGCGCTCGCGGTCACCTTGGCGGCATTGAGCGCGGCGGTAAGGCGTCCGCGATCGGAGGTGGCGCGGATGTTTTCCTCGGCGTTGCGGCTGAAGAGGACGAGCGTCGCGCGATCGTTGGTGCCAATGTTGCCAATCGCTTTGGCCGCCTCGTCTTTCGCGCGCTGCCAGTAATCGCCGTATCCCATGCTCGCGGACTGATCGAGCAGGATCACCACTTCGCGCGCGCCGGCGGAGGTGGCGACGGCGGCGATGGCGTTCTGCCGGAGGAACGGCCGCGCAAACGCCGCGACGATGAGCGCGATGGCAAGCGCGCGTGTCAGCAGCAGAAACCAGTGCCGAATCCGCCGGCGCCGCACCGATTGGTACGGGATCTTCTGCACGAACATCAGCGACGGGAAGTGGATGACCTGCTTCCGCTCGCGTTGCACAAGATGCACGATGACGGGCACGGCAATCGCGCCGAGACCGAGGAGCAGGAGTGGGGTCAGAAACGCCATGTCAGTAAAGAAGTGACCGTGTTATTTCACGCGCGCGAGCCGTTCGCGGCTCGACATGTACCGGAACAGCGACGCGTCCAGCGGTTCGTCGGTGGTGATCTGCGCGTAGTCGATCCGGCTCTCAGAAAATTTTGTCGAGAGCGTGTTGATGTGCTCGCGAATCAGTTGCCGGTACTGCTTGCGAAACGAGTCGGGCACGACCGGGATCTGCTCGCGGCTTTCGAGATCCTCGAAGGCCGAAGCGTCCTTGTAGTTGAAGTCGATCTCCTCACGGTCGAGCACATGGAACACGATGAGATCGTTGCCGATGAACCGCAACGGCTTGATGGCGTCCAAAATCGCATCGGGCTCGTCGTAGAAATCTGAAATCAGCAGCAGGATGCCGCGCCGCTTGAAGTGCTCGGCCATCTTGTGCAGCGGCGCGACGAGATGCCCCGGACGCTCGGCGCGCGCGCCGTCGAGCGTGTGCAGCACCATGTCGAAGTGCTTCGCGGAGGGCGGCACATGGCTCACGATGTCGCTGTCGAAGGTGAGGATGCCGACCCGGTCGCGCTGCCTGGTTGCGAGATAGCTGAGGCAGGCGCCGAGATACGACGCGTATTCCAGCTTGCTCGGCGCGCCGCTGCTCGTAAAGCTCATCGACTTCGACACGTCCAGCAGTACGGTGAAGTTCGTATTCGTGTCCGCTTCGTACTGCTTGATGTAGTAGCGATCGGTCCGCGCGTACAGCTTCCAGTCGACGCGGCGGATGTCGTCGCCGGCGACGTAGCCGCGGTGCTCGGCGAAGTCGACCGACGCGCCAAAAAACGGCGCGCGGTGCAGGCCGTTGATGAAGCCGTCGACCACGGTTTTGGCGAGCAGTTCGAGGTTGCCGATGCGCGCGAGGATCTTCGGATCCACAAACCGCGCGCCCGGCATCGCGCCGCGTTCGTCATGCGACATGCACTGTCTCCCAACGCTGTTGGTGCGTCACGGACAATCCCGGGCTACATCCCTGACGTGGGGACCGGCACCCGCGCCAGCAGGTCGTCGATGATCGAATCGGTCGTGACGCCTTCCGACTCCGCGCGGAAGTTCACCAGCACGCGGTGACGCATCACCGGATGCGCCACGGCTTTGATGTCGTCGAAGCTCACGTGATAGCGCCCTTGGGTCAGCGCGCGCGCCTTGGCGCCAAGCACCAGATACTGTGCCGCGCGGACGGAGCAGCCAAACGCCACCCACTTCTTCACCTGCTCGGGCGCATTCGGCGATTTCGGACGGCTGGTACGCACGAGGTTCAGCGCGTAGCGCAGCACCGAGTCGGCGACCGGCACGCGCCGCACGAGACGCTGGAACGCGACGAGATCGGCGCCGTTCACCGGACGTTCGTACTGCGCGTCGATCACTCGTGTCGTCGAGCGCACGACTTCGAGTTCCTCCTCCTCGGGTGGATGTTCAACCACGATGTGGAACATGAATCGGTCGAGCTGGGCTTCCGGCAGTGGATACGTGCCCTCAAGCTCGATTGGGTTCTGGGTGGCGAACACGTAGAACGGCTCTTCGAGCGTGTAGGTGCGTCCCTGAATCGTGACGCGGTGTTCCTGCATCGCTTCGAGCAGCGCCGCTTGCGTCTTGGGTGGCGTGCGGTTAATTTCGTCGGCGAGGACGATGTTGGCGAAGATCGGTCCGGGCGCGAACACCATCTGCCGCCGGCCGGTCGCCGCGTCCTCCTGAATGATGTCGGTGCCGGTGATGTCCGACGGCATCAGGTCTGGTGTGAACTGAATGCGGTTGAACTTGAGGTCGACGACCTGCGCGAGCGTTTGAATCAACAGCGTTTTCGCCAGACCTGGCACGCCGATGATGAGGCTGTTGCCGCCGACAAACAGCGTCTGGAGAATCAACTCCATGACGTCGTGCTGGCCGATGATCCGTTTGTGCAGCTCGGCGAGAATCGCCTTGCGGCCGTTGTTCATCTTGTCGGCGAGCGCGATATCGTCTGGTGATTCGAGCGTGCTGATCGGGTGATCCACCGCTATCCTCCGTTCGGGCTATCTGAAATTACTTTTTCGTGGCTTCAGCGTCCCGGATCTGCCGTGTCTTGAGCGCCAGATCCGTGAGCAGTTGTTCGAGTTGCTGATCGTACTGGTCTGCTGGCATTGCATCTTTCTTTAAACGCAAGTCGGTGACCTGATGTTCGAGCGCGTCACGCTCCTCGAGCAACGCGCGCATCGCCGGGTCGAGATTCTGCGCCGCCGCCGTGCGCGATCGCTCCGGCGCCAGGTATTGCGCGCTCGCCAGCGCGCCCTGATTCCCGTCATCGAGCGTCGCGTGCTCGGTGAGAATCGTCCCCTTCTGTTCGTAGGCCGCTTTCACTTTCGCGGTCGCGTAATCGAAGGCTTCCTGCACCGACACGCGGCCGTTGCGATCGCGATCCGCGGCTTCGGCATCGAGCGCTTCGACGAAGAACTGCGGGAAGATGGTTTCGTTGCGCTCGCCGCCGTGCCGCGTCGCGGTGACGATGGTGCGCGCGGGGCCCGCGAGCGCCTGAATGAACTCACCGCTCGAACTCGACGTGTTCACGAACACAATCTTCTGCGTCTTGAACTTGTCGAGGAGCGCCGCGTAATCGGTTGCCGTGAGATCCGGTCCGGGGAGGTTGAACGCCGCCACGCGGCCGTCGAAGCTGCCGTGACCGATGAGCAGCACGAACAGTTCATCGTTCGGCTTGGACGCGGCGGCAATGTCGGTAAACGCCTTCGTGACGTTTTCCTTCGTCGACCGCGCCTTCATCAGTCCGCCGCTCGTCTCGGGATTCTCGCCGAGATAGATGATGTTGGCCGGCGGGAGCCCCTGCTTCTTCGCGGCGTTCACGACCGTCGTCGCCCACGTGTTGAACTGCTTCGAGTGCGCGTCGTCGCCGCCCACGCCGACGATGACGAGGAGGTGCGTGTCCTGCGCGGCAGCAATGGATGGGGAAAACGCTGCGAACAGACACAGGAGCAAGAGGCCGCGAATGGTCATGCGAGTCCTCGATTTCTCCGATAGCCCCACTCGGCGGCGATGAGGCCGAGAATGACGAGCAGGACGATCGGCATATCCCAGAGATCGTGTGTTTCCACCACCGTGACGCCGCGGCCGTTGTAGCTAATCGCTTCGGGCAGGTTCGCGGCATTAGACGGCGTGAAGAAGTGGCCGCCAGTGTCCTCGGCGATGCGGGTGAGCAGCGAGGCGCGCATCGGCGCGTCGAAGTATTCGCTGTCGCCAGCGGATGCGCGCGTGTGCATCGTCTGCGATCCGAGCGTGGTTCCGCTGCGGACGGCGTTCGCCTTGATCGTATAGAGCCCGGATTCGTCCGGCGTGAACGTGGCGCGGTACTCGCCGTCCTTGGCGACCGTCCATTCAAGCGGCACTTCGGTCGTCTTGCCCGACGGCGCGGTGACCTGCGCGACGACCTGCGCGTTGTTCACGTTGACGAAGGCCGAGTCGTTCACTTCGGCCGTGAGCGTCATCGTCTCGCCCGGCTCGACGCGATCGGTGCCGGTGGTGATGCTGACCGGATCGGGCACGCCGTCCACGAGCCAGCGGACGAGACGCCGCCAGAACGTCGCGTGCGTGGTGTCGTCGACCGCCATGCGCGCGTCCATCTTCCAGATCCACGAATCCTGAATCGGCAGCGCGAACGCTTTGCCGCGTCCGTAGCGTTGATAGGCGAGGACGACTTGCTCCTGATGATCGTTGGTCGATCCGGTGAGGAGCGCCGTCGCGCCCGGCTTCACGCCGGTGATGAGATTCACGGTGCTCACCGGTGGCATGATGTCCCACTTGTCCGTGGTGGCCTTCTCGGTGCCGCCCAGTTGCGTGACCGGATAGGTGAGCCCGGCGCGCGTCGGCCGCACGCTGACGGGGGAGAAGTAGCTGGATGACTGCCCGCGCGGGTTGTCTTCGAAGACGACCGGCAACACGTCGGCCACCGGTGTGCCAGCCCAGCCCCCTTCCGCAAACGATCGCCGTCCGCCGAGCATCAGGAGACCGCCGCCGCGGATGCTGACGAAGTCGGCGAGCATGCGTAATTGTTCGGGGGTGAACGACGCCGCTTCGACGCTGCCGAGGATGATGGCGCGATAGGCGAACAGCTCCTCGCGTGTTTTCGGAAATCCGCCGACGACTTCATCAGGGCTGTCGGTGGTGAACCGGTAGTATTTGTCTGCCGCTGTCCGCTGCAGAATCGTGACGCCAAGATTCGTATCGTCGTGCACGGCGCGGTTGAGGAACTTCATCTCGAAGCGCGGCTCACCTTCCATGTAGAGGACGCGCTCGCGCCTGTCCGCGACCTCGACGAGCGCGTCGCGCACGTTGTTCTGCGTTACCTGCTCATCGGCTTGCGGATCGATCCGGAAGCGGAAGAGATGCGGCCCCGCCTCGGTGGCAGGAAAGGAGACGCGCACGGTCGTCGACTGCCCATCCGGCGGCAGCGTCACGTTCTGCGAGTTGACGATGCGGCCGGCGTCCTCGACGATGAGCGGAACGGGGTTGCCGGCATAGCCGGTCTGCGCGACGACGACATCGACCGCGAGCGTCGTCCCCTTCAATGTTTCGCGCGGCGTTTCCACGCGCGTGATCTGAATGTCGCGCGCGAAATGCTCCTGTCCGACGCCGATGGGGAACACCGGAATCGATCGCGCCTTGAGGCTGGCGATCGGTTCGTCGAGCGAAGCCTCGGAGGTGTCGGCGCCGTCGGTCACCATCACCAGACCGGCCAGCGGCAGCCCCGACAGTTCGTCGCGGGCTCGTTCGAGCGCCGGTCCGAGCCGCGACGAGGTGCCTTCGTAGGTGAGATCCGCCGGAGCGCTCAGGCGATCGGCGTTCGACGAGAAGCGGAAGAAGCGAAGGACGAAGCGCTCGGACAGCGCTTTGAACAACGGACTGTCTGGCCGTCCAAGCTCGGTGCTGATGAACTCGGTGCGCGGCTTGCCGTCGCGATCCGCGATCGTCATGCTGCGCGAGTCGTCGAGGAGGATGCCGAGAAAGTTTTGCTGCGGGACGGCGACCTTCAGGATGAGCGACGGCCGGAACAGACAAAAGAGCAGCGTGGCGATAAGGCCGAGACGGATCGCCACGAGCACCGTTTTCTCGCGCGTCGTCCCCTCGCTCGTGATGCTGCGGTACGTGACGAGACCCGCGGCCGCCACGACGCCAAGCGCCACGAGCGCCACCGCCATCGATCGAGAGGCCGCGAAGGTGAAATCGCCCTGTTCGAACGTGAGCGCCGGATATTTGAAGAAAAACTGAAAGACCGAACTCATCACGCCGTCTACTTGGCGCCATTCTACATGGGACTAGACTTAAAGACTTCCAGTCCAAATCACTTAATGACCAAATGACCAGATGGCTGGTGGCCACGACCAATCGTGGCAAACTCCGAGAGATTCTTCCCCTATTGGCAGGAGTGCCGATCGAGCTCATCACGCTGGCCGATCTCCCGGCCGTCGAGCCGCCGGTTGAGACCGGCCGCACGTTTGCCGACAACGCTCGGCTCAAGGCGGAGTTCTACGCGCGGCACAGCGGGCTGGTGACGATCGCGGAAGATTCCGGCCTCGAGGTCGACGCGCTTGGCGGAGCGCCGGGCGTCCACTCGGCTCGCTTCGGCGGCGACGAGGCGACGTATCCAGAAAAATTCTCCCTGCTTTACCGGATGCTCGACGAGGCGGGCGTCGCGGATCGGACCGCGCGATTTGTCTGCGCCGTGGCTGTGGCTCGCGGCGAAAAAACGGTGTTTGAAACGCGAGGGACGATCGAAGGGCAGATCGCGCCCGAACCAAAGGGCGCTGGCGGTTTTGGCTACGACCCGATTTTTTTCTATCCGCCGTTCGGGATGACGCTCGCCGAGGCGGGCGAGAAGAAATCCGCGGTCAGCCATCGCGGCGAAGCGTTCAGAAACGTGCGGCGATGGATTGAAGCGGGCTCGTCAGCGTAAAGAAGTGGGCCTTCTCGTGGGCGAGGAGCCACGTCTTGTTGTCGAGGCCGCCGCCGTAACCGGTGAGCTTACCGGTCGCGCCGATGACGCGATGGCACGGCACGATGATGGCGATCGGATTGGCGCCGTTCGCCATGCCGACCGCGCGCGCCGCGCCGGGCGATCCCACTTGTGTGGCGATCTGGCCGTAGCTCGTCGTGGCGCCGGGCGGAATCTCGCGCAGCGCTGCCCAGACACGACACTCGAATGCGCCGCCACGCGCGTCGAGTGGCAGGCCCGAGATGTCGGCGCTCTCGCCGGCGAAGTAGCGATCGAGCCACCGCGCGGTCCGCGTCAAGATGCCGTTGGCGCCGTCGCGGATGCCGGGATGGTCGTACCAGTGCGCCAGCCGCTCGTCGAGACGCGACAGGCGCGTCGTCTTCGAAAACTCCAGCGCGCACAACGCCTCGTCTGACGCCAGCGCCAGCATCGGTCCGACCGGCGTGTCGAGACGAAGGCGCGTGAGCGTCATGGCTCGAAGAGATGTCCGACGATGGCGCGCTGTTTCTCGATGAGTGTCTGGATGCCGGTGTCGGCAAGATCCAGCAAGCGATTGAGCGCCTCGCGGTCGAACGGCTCCCCTTCGGCAGTGCCCTGCACCTCGACGAATTTTCCCTTGCCGGTTTTGACGATGTTCATGTCGACTTCGGCGCGCGAGTCGTCCTCGTAGGCGAGATCGAGCAGCGGTTCGTTGTCGACGATGCCAACCGAGATGGCCGCGACGTAGTCGATGATGGGAATCACCTTCAGCAGGTCGCGCTTATAGAGCCGCTCGAAGGCGAGCGCCATGGCGACAAACGCGCCGGTGATTGAGGCCGTCCGCGTGCCGCCATCGGCCTGAATGACGTCGCAATCGATCCAGATCGTCCGTTCGCCGACACCGTAGAGATTGGTGACCGAGCGAAGCGAGCGTCCGATGAGCCGCTGGATTTCCTGCGTGCGTCCGCCGACTTTTCCCTGCGCCGCCTCGCGCGTCGTTCGCGTGTTGGTCGCGCGCGGCAGCATGCCGTACTCGGCGGTCACCCAGCCTTTGCCGGTGTTGCGCAGAAACGGCGGCACGCGATCTTCGACGCTGGCCGTGCAGATGACTTTCGTGCGGCCGGCTTCGATGAACACCGAGCCTTCGGCGTGCGGAAGGAAGTGGGGCGTCAGTGTGGTGGGACGGAGTTCGTCAGCAGCGCGCGCGTCGGATCGCATAGGAAACAAGCCTCGGTCTAGTTGCCAATCGTGAGTGGAAGATTCTTGAACAGTGGGTGACGCAGATCGACATGTCCCGCCAGCGTTTCGACCTCTTTGCCGTTCACGAGCAGTTGCACGGAGATGATGGCTGGCAGATTCAGCGTCAGCGCGTGAACGATGGTGTACACCGTCAGCAGTTCGTTGAGCGACCCGCCCGGATGGGCATCGACGAATTCGGAGCTCAGATCGACGAACGCCTGACCGTCCGGCGTGACGAACAACGCGCGGAGCGAGGTGCCTGTCGGGATGGCGGAGATGAGTGGAGCCTCTGGCGGCGCGATCTGCGCCAGCACGATCTCGCGCGCCTGCTCCGGCGTCTGCTCCGCGTAGACGACATCCTGCTCAATCCCCGTCAGCCGCAACCCATCGTCGGAGACGTAGAAGAGATGCGCCTTGATCTTGCGCACCGGCTGCGCATCCGGGGCGCCGGCCGGTGAGGCGTTCGCGCCGGCGGCTGGACCTGACCGCGTGTACCAGCGCGGCAACGCCACGAAGAGCAGCCACGCGAGGAGCGCCGTGACGGCAAGACCACTGGCGACGAGCGCGGCGCGTTTCATCGCGCGGCACCTTCGGATGGGACGCCGGTGTCGCGGATGCGTGCGATCGTATCGACGATGGCCTGCGCGACGACGCCTTGAAATTCGTTGTTGGCGAGCTGCTTTTCCTGATCCTCGTTCGTCAGGTAGCCAAGCTCGACGAGCACCGCTGGCATGTTGGCCGACTTGAGCACGCGCAGCGGCGCGTGGTCGACGCTTCTCGCGGAGAGCGGTACACGATCCTTGAACGCGTCGGCGAGCAGATTCGCAAACGTGTCTGACTGATTGACGAAACGCTGCTGCGCCAGATTCCACGGCACGAGTTCGAGATCGCGGATGCCGCCGCCGATCGCGGGCAGGCGATCGGTCGCTGACGGGCGCGCCGGCGTGGTTGCTTCGTCGAACGAGGCGACGTAGATCGTGGCGCCGCTCACCGAAGGACGGAACGCCGCGTTCGCGTGCAGGCTGATCAAGAGGTCAGCCTTATTGTTGTTCGCCAGCGCCGCGCGGTCGCTAATCGATACCAGCCGGTCGTCGTCGCGCGTCATGATCACGCGCAGGCCAAGCCGCGTCTCGATGACGCTCCGCACGCGGCGCGCGACC
>JAISPN010000052.1 GCA_031274845.1 Acidobacteriaceae bacterium | reverse complement strand
CGGACGCGGTCGCCGGTGGGACGAACCAGGTTGTCGGTGGGCGCGACGATTCGGCGACCTCGCCATTTCCCAGCCACGATGCGCATTGATCAGACTCGAAAGTCGGCCAGACGGGCTTGCAGCCGCGATTCCCCCTTCCACTCGTCCCGCTCAAGGCGGTACGCGATGTCGATCGAGGCGCCCACGGTGAGTTCGGAGGCGCGCGACGCCATGCCCCAGCCAAGGGCGACGAGTTCCCGCCCGTTGTCGCGCAGCACGAGTCTGAGACCGTCCTTGCCAATGACACGGGGCGGCGCGGCCACCTTCACTCCACGCGCCATGAACCCCGGCGACGGATTGCCGACACCGCACGGCTCCATGTAACGCATCAGGTTTTCGAGCGCGTCGTCCGCGTCCTGGAGGGGTAGTTCAACATCCACGCGCAACTCCGGAACCAGATCGTCTGGCGTGAGCATAGAGGCGGCCACCGCGTTGAAGCGTTCAGCAAATGCTGATACCTGCTCCGCCGCGATCGTGATGCCGGCGGCCGCGCGGTGGCCACCGAAGCGCAGCAACAGATCACGACATTGTGAAAGCCCGTCGTGTAGGTTGAAGGCGCTGATCGAACGGCCGGACCCCTTCCCTTCCGCGCCGTCGAGCGCGATAAGGATCGTCGGCCGGCCGAACTCTTCGACGATCCGGGAGGCGACGATCCCGATAACGCCGGCGTGCCAGCCCTGTTCCGCGAGCACGATCCCGTAGGTGGACGGCAGGTCCATCGCGAGCACCAGGTCGCGCGCCCGGTGCAACGTTGCGCGATCGATCTCCTGACGACGCTCATTCAACTCTTCGAGTTCCCGTGCGATCGGATTCGCGTCGGCGTCGGTGGACGCCAGCATCAACTCCACGCCACGGAGCGCGGTGCCCAGCCGGCCCGCCGCGTTCAACCGCGGTGCGAGAATAAACCCGATCCGGCCCGCCGTGAGCGCTTTGTGCTCCAACCCCGCCGCGCGCACCATGGCGCAAATGCCAGGGCGCGGCGCGTCATTGAGGAGTTTCAACCCGTAGCGGACCATGACGCGATTCTCGCCCCGCAGCGGCGCCACATCGGCGATGGTCGCCAGCGCCACAAGGTCGAGCATTCCGTAAATAGCGTTCTCATTCCCGCCGGCGGCCCGCGTCAGCGCCAGCGCCAGTTTAAAGGCGACGCCGACCGCGGCGAGATCTTTATCGGGCGACGGGCACCCCGGTCGTGTGGGATTCAAGATCGCGAATGCCGCCGGCAGTGGTCCGCCCGGCAGATGGTGGTCGGTGACGATGACGTCGATGCCGTCCGCCTGTAGCTCCGCGATCGGGCCATGCGCGCTGGTGCCGCAGTCGCAGGTGACGACCAGCGTGGCGCCCGCCTCCCGCGCGGCGCGTACGCCAGCGGTCGTGAGGTCATAGCCGTCCGTCAATCGCCGCGGAATGAATGGCACCGCGCGCCCGCCAAGCAGGTGCAGCGCGCGAACCATGAGCGTTGTCGAACAGATGCCATCCACATCGTAGTCGCCGTGGACGAGGATCGTCTCCTGCTCCCGCAGCGCACGCCGCAGCCGCTCCACCGCGCGATCCAGATCGAGCAGACTCTCCGGCTCGGCAAGCTGTTCCAGCCGAGGCCGCAAAAAGGTTTTGGCGTCGTCGGGCTCCCCGAATCCTCGAATGGCGAGGAGACGACAGAGCGCAACCGGCAACTGAAGCTCGCGGTGCAGTCGTTCGACGACCGCGGGATCAGGGTCAGGGGGAAGAATCCACGTCACTCGTGGGCGGATCTGCAACGCGGCTGTCGTCACGCGGGAAAAGGTATGAACCCCCGTCTCCCCCTACAACCATCACTCCGTCACATAAACCATCATCCCACACCCTTCGCAGATCTCGGGAGCGCCAGTGGTCAACATGATGCTTCGTCGTTGCATGGGGATAGTCGTGTCGCAGTGGCCGCACGATCCGCCACGCAGTGCGAACACCGCATGGACCCGCTTTCGCGATCGAATACGGTCGTACTTCGAGAGGAGGGCACGTGGAACTTTTTTGGCCTTCTCGTCGCGTACGGCGCGGGCGGCGCGCAACGAATCTTCGAGGCGCGCCTGGTCAGCCGCGAGGGAATCACGCGCCTGCGCCTGGACGCCGTCCAGTTCCGAGGCGATGCGTTCGCGTTCGCTGACTAGCCGGTTGGCCTCGGCAAGGTGCCGCCCGATCGACGCGAGTTCGAGTTCGTCTTCGTCGATCATCCGCTTGGCCTGTTCGATCTGCGCGGTCGCAGCCGGGGCCTCGCGCATCGACGTTACGTGGTTCAGCGCGGCCTGATTTTTCTCAAATATCGCGCGGTGCTGCGACACGCGGGCCGCCACCTCCTGCCGCCGGCGCTCCTCAGACGCCGCAATCTTGCGCGCCTGCTCTCTACTGCTAACGGCACGGTCGCGCTCCGCCGCCATCGCATCAAGCCGCGGCCGCAGACCGGCAAGCGTAGTTTCGATATCATGAATGATGATATCGTCGTCCTGTACTGCTAGTAGAGCTGCAACATCTGGATGCACGGACCCTCCGAGGGAATGGACAATCTTAAA
>JAISPN010000037.1 GCA_031274845.1 Acidobacteriaceae bacterium | reverse complement strand
CCTACGCGCAGGGCATGAATATCGTGAACCTGAACGTCGTCAAGTAATCAGAAGCTCAGATTGAGTCCGGCATAGAGGCGGTGCGCTGGTGAAAACAGCGCGCCGCTTCCAAGCTGGAGCCTCCGGTAGTCCACCCGCAGCCGCACCGGCCCCGTCAGGGCGATCTTCACCCCCCCGCCGATATTGGACGCAATGCCCGTATCGGTTTGATCGTTCAATCCTTCCCGATAGATGCCCGCGCCCGCCGCGAAGTACGGCTGGAGCCCATGAAATGCCATCGGCGTCTGCAGGAACCCACTGGCCATTCCCGTCTTGAGTGACGGCGCGGACGCCGCCGTGTCCTCTGACGTCGCGGCATACTCGAACTCCGCCCCGACGAACCTCATGCTGGTCCCGACGGCGACCCCGCTCGTGAACCGGCTGGAGGGGGTCGTGTTGGTGCCAAGGAACGCGGTGGTGTCGGCACATGCAGACAGGAGGGTCGTCCCGAGCAACAGCGCCAGCAGTCTCGACAATTTCAATGTCATGTCGTCTCCCTGCCTTCGATGATAGTACGGATTCGCGACGTGGCAACGGTGGCGGCGGGGCGCGCCGAACTGGTGACGGCACTCGCTTGTACAATCGCGGGCAGCAGACATGGACTTCAGGCTGACGACCAGAAGCGAGCGCACGAGCGAGATCCAGCAGTTCGTCATCGCCCGGCCACTCTTCGCACGATGAGCACCTCAGCGCTTGCCGAGCGTGTGCTGGCCGGCGATCCGCGCGCCGTCGCCCGCGCCATCTCCCTCGTCGACGACCACGCGCCAGCGGCGGCTGAGCTGGTCCGGTCTCTGTACGCGAGAAGCGGACGTGCCGCCGTCATCGGCGTCACCGGTTCGCCGGGCGCGGGCAAGAGCACGCTCGTCGATCGACTGACGGCCGCGTATCGCCAGCAGGGACGGTCGGTCGGCGTCCTGGCGATCGATCCGACGAGTCCGTTTTCGGGCGGCGCCGTGCTTGGCGATCGCGTGCGGATGCAGCAACACGCGATGGATCGCGGCGTCTTCATCCGCAGCATGGCGACACGCGGGCACCTTGGCGGCGTCTCGCGCGCGACGGCCGACGCGGTCCTCATCCTCGATGCGTCCGGCAAAGACATCGTCATTGTCGAGACGGTTGGCGTGGGGCAGGACGAAATCGAGATCGTCCGCATGGCGGACATCTCGATTGTTGTCCTCGTGCCGGGCACCGGCGACGATGTGCAGGCGCTGAAGGCGGGCATCATGGAGATCGCGGACGTCTTCGTCGTGAACAAAGCGGATCGCGACGGCGCGGATAGACTCGTATCGAGTGTTGAAGCCAATCTGGCGCTGCACACGTACCGCCCGGATGAATGGCGTCCGCCGATCGTCAAGACCGTGGCCACGACCGGCGACGGCCTCGACGCGCTGCTCGCGCAGATCGCCGCGTTCCGCGCGCAGAGTGGCGATGGACCGCAACGGCGTCACGCGCAGCGGACGGAGCATCGCATTCGGGAGTTGATGGTCGAAGGATTCCTGCAGCATCTGGGGCGCGATGTCGTTTCCGAGGCGGAGATGGCGGTGCTCGTCGATCGCGTATCGCGTCGAGAGATCGACCCGTACCAGGCGGCGCAGGAGCTACTGACGCGGGCACTGGCCACACCCGTGAGGACGGACGCATGAAGGCGGTCATCGATCACATCGGCATCGCGGTTGGCGATCTCGGCGCGGCGCTGGCGTTCTACCGTGACGTGCTCGGTCTGCGCATCGAGCTCTCCGAGGAGGTCGTCTCGCAGCGTGTCCGCGCGCATTTCATTCCCGCGGGCGCGGCCTCGCTGGAACTACTTGAGGCGACGACGTCGGATTCGGTGATCGCGCGCTACGTGGAGAAGCGCGGGCCTGGATTGCACCACGTCGCGTTGCGCGTCGACGACATCGACGCGGCGCTCGCGCACCTCAAAGCGCGCGGCGTGCGGCTGATTGACGAACATCCCAGACCTGGCGCCGAGCACTCGCGTGTCGCGTTCGTGCATCCGTCAAGTACGCACGGCGTGCTCGTCGAGTTGAAGCAGCCGATCCGTCCGCCAGAGACCGAGCCTCCGCCCGCTCGCGTGCAGCGGTTTACGTGCGGCAACTTCGAACTCATGTCGCTCTACGACGGCGTCATGAAACTCGACGGCGGCGCGATGTTTGGCGTCGTGCCGAAGACGCTCTGGACGCGGCAGACGCCCGCCGACGATCGCAACCGGATCACGATGGCGATGCGGCCGCTCCTCATCAAAGGCGAGCAGACGCTGCTCATCGACGCTGGTCTCGGCGACAAGGAAGACGAGCGGTTCCACGAGATCTACGGTATCGACCGTGCCGCGCACCTCGATCACGCGCTGGCCGAAGCGGGCGTGGCGGTAGACGAGATCGACCTCGTGATTGCGACGCACCTGCACTTCGATCACGCAGGCGGGTTTACCACACGCGGCGCCGACGGTCGCGTCCGTCCCCGATTTCCTCGCGCGCGCTACATCATCAATCGAGGCGAATGGCAGGATGCGACGCATCCGCACGTCAGGAATCGCGCGAGCTATCTGGCGGATAACTTCGTGCCGCTCGTTGACGCGGGCGTCGTTGATTTCGTCGACACGGACACGGAGGTGGTGCCCGGTGTGTGGATGCAGCGGACCGGCGGACATACGGCGTGGCACCAGATGGTCTGGATTGAATCGGCGGGGCAGCGCGCGGCGTATGTGGCGGATCTCATTCCAACCGTGGCACACCTGCCCGACGCCTGGATCATGGGATACGACCTCTATCCGATGGACACGCTCACCGCGAAGCAGGCGTTCGTGCGCGAAGCGCTGGCGCGTGAGACACTGGTATTCTTTGAACACGATCCGGCGGTAGCCGCCGGGTATCTTCTCGAATCGAACGGCAAGCGGAGCCTGCAGCACCCCTCATGACACCATCGACCATCGGCATCATTGGCGGCAGCGGCCTGTACGACATGGCCGAACTGACCGACCGCGAAGAGCACACTATTCAGACACCGTTTGGCGATCCGTCGGGTCCGTACCTGGTCGGCACGCTGCGCGGCGCGCGCGTCGCCTTTCTGGCGCGTCACGGCGCAGGGCATCGCATCCTGCCATCCGAGCTGAACTTTCGCGCCAACATCTACGGATTCAAGCTCCTTGGCGTTGAGCGGATCGTGTCGGCAAGCGCGGTCGGTAGTCTGAAAGAAGAATATCGTCCGCTCGACATCGTTGTGCCCGATCAGTTCTTCGATCGCACGAAAGGACGCATCTCGACGTTCTTCGGACGCGGCCTCGTCGCGCACGTGGGCTTCGCGCATCCGGTTTGCGGCGACCTTGCGTCCGTGGCGGCCGATGCGACCGAGAAGGTCGGAGCGACCGTGCACCGCGGCGGCACCTACGTGAACATGGAAGGCCCGCAGTTTTCCACGCTCGCCGAATCGCGGCTCTATCGCTCGTGGGGGATGGACGTCATCGGCATGACGAACCTGCAGGAAGCCAAGCTCGCGCGCGAAGCGGAAATCTGTTACGCCACGCTCGCCCTGGTCACCGACTACGACTGTTGGCATCCTGATCACGATTCGGTGACGGTGGATTTGATCGTGGCGAATCTGGTGCAGAACGCGAAGACCGCGCAGCGGAGCATTGCCGAAGCGGTGGAGATGTTGAGTGGCCGCGCGCGCACGTGCGCGTGCAAGGATGCGCTCGCCACCGCGATGATTACCCGACCTGAGCACATTCCCGATGGGGTCAAGCGAGAGCTGGCGCCAATTATCGGGAAATATCTGAAATAGGATTCGAAGCATGTCCATCGTCGTCACTGGATCGATTGCGTTTGATTACTTGATGTCGTTTCCGGGGAAGTTCACCGAGCTTCTGTTACCGGAGCACCTGAAGCGGCTGAGCCTGAGTTTCCTCGTCGACACGATGGACAAGCGTCGAGGCGGCTGCGCGCCGAACATCGCCTACACGTTGGCGCTGCTCGGCGAGCGTCCCGTCGTGATGGCGACGGCGGGTGAGGACTTTAGCGACTATCGCGCCTGGCTCGACGCGGCCGGCGTCGATACCTCGCACATCAAGCAGGTGCGCGGCAAGTTCACGGCGTCCTTCTTCTGCAGCACCGACGAGACGAACAATCAGATCGCGTCGTTTTATCCGGGCGCGATGGCGCACGCGGGAGAGCTCTCGTTTCGAACGGTGAAAGAGTGCCGCCTGGCGATCATCTCGCCAAACGATCCCGTCGCGATGATTCAGTACGCCAACGAATGCCGCAGTCTTGAGATTCCCTTCATCTTCGATCCTGGACAGCAGTGCGCGCGCATGACCGGCGACGAACTGGCCGCCGGGCTGAAGGGGGCGTCCGTGCTCATCTGCAACGACTACGAGTACGAAATCCTGAAGCAGAAAACGGAACTGAGCGAGGCCGATCTGCTCGCGCAGGTCGACGTGCTGGTGGTGACTCGCGGTGAGCATGGATCGAGCATCATCACGCGCGACGGACGTCACGATGTCGCGGTCGTCGTGCCGTCACGGATTGTCGATCCCACCGGTGTTGGCGATGCGTTCCGCGGCGGGTTGATGAAGGGGATTGCGCTGGGGCTTCCGTACGACGTCGCCGCGCAGTTAGGCAGCGTCGCGGCCACGTATTGCCTCGAGCATCTTGGCGGACAAAGCCACGCCTACACGTTCAGCGAGTTCATGACGCGCTACGAACAACACTTCGCGCCGCTCCGGGTGCCGCTGCAGTAGGACGAGACAGCGACTTGTCGGAATACGACCTGTCGCAGTTTCGACCGATGCGTTTTGAAATCGCTCCGAAGACCGCAGCGTTGAATATGCGGCTACCGGCACCGCTGATGGCGGCAGTGCGAGCCAAGGCCAAAGCGAAGGGGATTCCGTATGCCCGCTATGTGCGGATGCTGCTTGAAGCGGACGTGCTCGCATCCTGACGCGAGAGCACTTTCTACGTGTACATCGTGACGGCGTGACGGCTTTTCCAAAGCGGAGGGCCGTCACGCCGTTGTTGATCGACGCGAAGAGGCGTCAGGGCGCGGTTGTGGGTGATGCGCCCGTGGTGGTTGGCGCGCTTATGGCGGCGCCGGTGTCCGGGCCGGCCTGTTGCAGCGCTTCGAAGTTGACGAGCGACAGGTCGTAAGCGAGCACGGCGGCCAGCTCGTTAGTGCGGGCTTGCGCGAGATCGCGCTGCGCCTGGATGACCAGAAAGCTTGTCGACATGCCGACTTCGTAGCGCTTCTGCTCGTCGTTCAGTCGCTGCTCGGCGAGTTCGCGCGTCGCGCGGGCGGTGTCGATTCGCTTGGCGTTCATGTCGACCTGCCAGCCCGCGTTGCGGACTTGCTGGATGGCACGCGATTCAGCGCTCTTCACGCGCTGTTCGGCCTGACGCGTTTGCAGTTGCGCGCGAGCATAGTTGGCGTCTTCCGTGCTGTGGCCAATCGGATAGGAGAGGCTGACGCCCGCCGCCCAGGTCGGATAATCGCCTCTCACCAACTGGCCGAGTACCGATCCAAAGCTGGTGACATTCCCGGGACCGACGATGGTGCCCGGAAAACCGCCGGTGCGGAGCACTTCGGTTCCCCCAAGTCCGTTTGCCTGGTAGGCCGCGTTTGCGCGCACATCGGGCAGGCGCAGGTTACTGGCCAGTTTCTCCGCGGTCGCCGCCGACTCGACGTCTTTGCGCGCGCGCAGCAGATCGTTGCGATCGTGCAGCGCGTTGGTGATGGCCGTTTCGACGTCGATGGTGCCAAAGCCCACTGGCGGCGTATCGACGGGATGGAGTGTTGTGGCCCAGACGTCACGGTTGGCTGCATCGTAAATCAGCGTGCGCAGTTGATCCTCGGCCTGCCGGACCGCGGTCTCGGCGACGATCACCTGTTCCTGGTTGGAGGTGACTTCGGCTTGGGCCGAGAGCAGATCGACCGGTGGTGATTGGCCGACATCGACCTTGGCTTTGTTGACGCGCGCCAATTCCTCGGCGAGTTTGAGCGCCGTCTGATGCGCATCTACGTTCGCGCGCGCCGAGACGAGATTCCAGTACGCCGTCTTCACCGCCGCGGTGGTGTGAACGACCGCTTCCCGCACGCGCATGTCGGCTTCTTGACGATTGATCTGGCTGGTCTGCAGTTGCGTGCGCGCCGCGTCGGTGGCGAAGTTGCGCAGCAGCGGCAGCGAGACGTTGAACGACAGTCCTGAGGTGACTAGCGGGTTGTAGCTGTTCAGGAAGCTGTTGCTGCCGGTGCGCGTCACGTTCCACCCGACGCTGTAGGAGATTCCGAATTGGGGTAGCAGCTGGTTCACGCCCACATTTGTCGTTGTGACGTTGTTCTGCGTCGGCGTCGGAATCAGGAAGCTCGATGGCGGCTCTAACTGGTTGTTCTGCTGCAGGCTCGTGTTGAACGCCGGCCGGAATGCGCCCTGCGCGGACGCCACCGATGTGTCGCCGATCTGTGGGTCGAGCCGTTCGGCGGCAAGGTCGACGTTGTTGTCGAGCGCCATCTTGACCGCCTGATCGATGGTCAAGTCCAGCGTGGCGCTCGTCGTGGACTGCGCGTCGGCTGTGGCTGGCACGAGCAGTGCGGTGGCCACCACGAGGACGGCGGTCGTGTGCAGCGCCTCTTTCGCCACGGCACGGTTGCGGCCGAAGAGGCGAATCTTCGACGCATCGTCGAAGAGCGAGTAGGCCACCGGCGTAACGAGCAGCGTCAGCAGCAGCGCCAGCGATTGCCCGCCGAAGATAACGAATCCGATTGCGTGGTTCGTTCCCGCGCCGATGCCGCGCGACACGATGAGCGGCACCATGCCGGCGACGAACGCGAGCGTGGTCATCAGAATCGGGCGCAGACGATCGCGGCTCGCCTGAACGATGGCGCTATGCGGGTCGAGCCCTTTTTCCTGCAGTTGATTCGCGTGGTCGATCTGCAGAATCGAGTTCTTCTTGACGACCCCGAAGAGCACCAGCAGGCCGAGCGCCGAGAAGATGTTCAGCGACTGACCGAAGATGACGATCGAGAGGAGCGCGAACGGCAGCGTCAACGGCAACGACAGCAGGATGGTGATCGGATGCAGCCACGATTCAAATTGCGCGGCAAGAATGAGATACATAAAGATCAACGAGAGCGCGAAGGCGAGCACGAAGTTCTGCGCGGCGCGGCCCAGTTCTTTTGAACGGCCGCTGAATCCACCGCGATAGTCGGTGCCCGGGTTGAGACGATCGAATTCCGCCTGGATGGCATCCATGGCGGCCGCCTGGGATCCACCAGGCAGGACGTTGCCAAAGACCGTCACCTGACGCTGACGGCCGAGACGATTGATGTCGGCCGGCGCGGAGCCCGGCGAGAAGCTGGCGATGTTTTCGAGTGGCACGCTGCCGACGGTGCTGCTCGGCACGGTGAGCGTGCCGATTGCCTGCGAGGTGGAACGATTTTCTTCCCGTGCGCGCAGGTGGACTTCGTATTGCTCGCCCCCTTCGTTGTACGTCGTCACCTGATCGCCGCCGACGAGGAGCCGCAGCGCTTCGGCGGCATCGCCCACCTGCACGCCAAGGTCGGCCGCCTTTGGCCGATCCAGTTGCACGTCGAGTTCCGGTTTGCCGATGTTCAGGGAGCTGTCGACGTCCACGAGTCCTGGCAACGTCTTGGCCTTGTTCATCAACTGCGTGCCAACCTCTTCGAGTTTCTGGAGGTCGGGACCGTTGATGAGGAACTGGACGTCAGCGTTCTGGGCGCCACCTCCGCCAATCGAGGCCACGGACTGCACAGAGGTGCGGATGTCCTTGGTCAGCGGCGGGAGCGTCTCGCTACGGATGGCTTGCATGATCGTGAACTGGTCGCGTGTGCGCTGCTCGATCGGCTGCAGCCGCACGTAGATAGAAGAGAGATTGCGCGTGCTCGATTGATCGCCGCCGATCGTCACGAGTGTGTATTCGACTTCAGGCGCCTGCTCCCGGACCGCGGTTGCGATCCGGTTCGTGATCACCTCGGTGGCTTCGAGGCTTGTCCCTTCCGGCGCGCGAAGATCGATCTCGAATTCCGACTGGTCGTCGGTCGGGATGAAGTTCTTGTTCACGACGATGAAGAGCGGCACGCTCGAAACGAGCACTAGCACCGCCGCTCCGGCGATGATGGCGCGATGGCTCATGGCCCACTCGAGCATGCGCGTGTACCACACGTCGAGGAAGTGGAAGATGCGGGAGTCTTTCGAGTGCTTGTGCGGTGTGTCCGCGCCGTCCTCCTCAGCTTTCAACCACCGCGCCGACATCATTGGCGTCAGCGTGAAGCTGACGAAGAGCGACACCAGAATCGCGAACGCCATCGTCAGGCCGAAGCTCTTCATGAATCGGCCGACGATGCCCCCCATGAACCCGACCGGGACGAAGATCGCCACGAGCGACAGCGTCGTGGCGAGGACGGCCAGACCGATTTCGCGCGTCGCCTCGATGGCGGCCGTCCTCGGCGGGAGGCCTTGGTCTTCGCTGCACCGGTAGATGCTTTCAAGCACCACGATCGCATCGTCGATGACGATGCCGACGGCGAGCGTGAGCGCGAGCATCGTCAACATGTTCAGCGTGAAGCCCATGTACCAGACAAGGCCGAACGTCGCGACGATCGACGTCGGGATGGCAATCGCGGCGATGACTGTCGAGCGCAGGTTGCCGAGGAAGAAGAACACGACCAGCGCCGCCAGGAGCGAGCCGACGATGAGATGTTCTTCGACGTTGTGGATGGCCGCTTCGATGAACGTCGAGAGGTCGCGGACGACGCGCGCTTGGTAACCCGCGGGCAAGTTCGGCGTGATTTCGTCGAGCCGATCGCGGATCGCCTTCACGACTTCCACGGCGTTGGTGCCGGATTGGCGGCGAATGTTGAGCAAGACGGTGCTGTCGCCATTCACGTTTGCAACCGTGGTGGCTTCCGCTTCGCCGTCTTCGACCTTGGCGACGTCGCCGACGCGAATCGGGTGACCGTTCAGTGAGCGCACGACGATCGCGCTCATTTCAGCCATCGACGTCACGCGGCCCCGTGTGCGCAGCGTCAACGACTGCCCCCCTTGATCGACGCGTCCGCCGGGGACTTCGATGTTCTGCGCCTGAAGCGCGCGCGAGACATCGGTGACGGTCAGGTTGTAGGCGCGCAGGCGCTCGGCGTCGAGCCACACATTGATCTGCCGCTGGCGGCCGCCGAGGATGAGCACCTGGCCGACGCCACTCACGCCTTCGAGTTGGCGCCGCAGAACCTTGTCGGCGTACTCAGTAACGTCACGAATCGGCTTGTCCGCCGTGAGCGCGATGCTGAGCACGGGGGCCGAGTCGGGATCGAAGCGATCGACGCGCGGCTGCTGGATGGTTTTCGGCAGTTGCGGCAGGACGCCGTTGATCTTGTCGCGTACTTCCTGCGCCGCGACGTCGCCGTCCTTGTCGAGGAGGAACGTAATCGTGACGAGCGAGACGCCTTCCGACGAAGTCGAGCGCAATTCGTCGATACCGCTGATCGTGTTCACGGCTTCTTCGATCTTGTCCGTCACTTCGGTTTCGATCTGTTCCGGCGCGGCGCCGGGCTGGGTCGTTGTGATGAGCACGGTCGGGAAGTCGATTTTCGGGAACTGATCGACGCCGAGCAGGCTGAACGAAAAGGCGCCCACGACGGTGAGCGTGAGAATGAGCACCGTCGCAAAGACGGGGCGGCGGACGCTGAGCGAAGCAAGCCACTGCATGACTACGACACCTTCGTTCCGTCAGAGAGTTGGGCCACGTTGGTGGTGGCGACACGCTCGCCAGCCGTGAGACCGGTCGTGATCTCCACCATCGTGTCGATCGTTTGGCCGATCGTGACCAGCCGTTCCTCGACATGGTCGCCGCTCACGACGAACACGCGGCTATTGCCGCCGGCGGTGCGCACGGCCGCGGCTGGGACGACGACCGCGTTGACCTTGGTGGGGCGTTCGATCCGCGCGGTGGCAAAGAGACCCGGCTTGAGTTCGCCAGAGCCGTTCGGGACGACGGCTTCGAGGGTGAGCGCGCGTTGATTTTCCGTGAGCACCGGCGACACATACCGCACGGTGCCGGTGAACTGGCGGTTCGGGTAGGCATCGACCGAGAACGAGACCGGCGCGCCGACCGTGACGGCCGAGACCGACTGTTCCGGCACGGTCAGCTGGACGCGCAGCGGATTTACGCGGACCACGACCGCGACCTTGGTGCCTTTGTTCACGTAGTCGCCGACCGACACGACACGCTCGGCCACCAGACCGGTGAACGGCGCGCGGACCACGGTGTCGGCGAGTGCTTTTTGGGCCACCGTGACGCGCGCGCGTGCCGCGAGGAGCGACTGATACTGCTGGGCCATGTTGTTCTTGGTCGCTTCGTACTGTTGCCGTGTCGCTTCCATTTGCGTCCGGCTCTGGTCGAATTCCGACTGCGAGACCACGCGTTGGTCGAGCAACGCCTGAATGCGCGTGAACTCACTTTTGGCGAGGTCGTATGCCGCCTTGGCGTTTTGCACTTCCGGCACCGCCTCGACATTGAAGGCCTCACCAGATTTAAGGCCGAGCCGCACGACGATTTGCTCCGCGTTGGCTTCGGCTTCGCGCGCCTGCGCCTCCGATTCCGTGGCGGCGATGCGGATGAGCACGGCGCCCGCTTCAATCGGAGTGCCGCGTTCGATCGGCGTTTCAACCACGCGTCCGCTGACTTCAGCCGCGACGCTCGCTTGTTCTTCGGCAAGCAGCGTCCCGCTGGCCGTGATGAAGTGGGTGACTGGCTGTTCGACGGCCGCCGTGGCGGCGACGGCGACGGCGGGCTTGGCCGGCGGTGGCTGATTGGGAGTGTTGCCGTTGGCGGTCCCGCACGCAACGTTCAACGCGCCAATGGACATCGAGACGGTGAGGAAGGTAAGCAAACGAAGCACACGAATCATGAACCGAGCTCCTGTGGTGAAGCGGGTGCCGCGAAAGCCTCGCTCTCGGGCTCATTGAGAAAACATTGGTCGGTTTTCGATACCAGCGTGACGCCGGCGCGCAGGCCGGCAACGGTGACGTCGAGCGTGTCGCGGATCAGGTCGTCGGCGTTTTCGCCCGGCGCGAGCCGGCCGGACAAACGTGTCAGGCTGACGCCGATGACGGCGGCTGAGAGAATGCGGAAGGCGATATACGGGTGCACACCGGGGCTGAACACGCCGGCATCGATCGCCCGTTGCACCTCCACAATGAGCTGTGTTTTCATCTCGCGTGCGAAGGCGAAGCGTTCGTATTCGCGGCTGATGCGCGGCACGTGGCGATCGATAAACATGAGCGCGAAATATTCGGGGTGTTCGACGCTGAACTCGTAGAGACTCAGAAACAGCGTGCGGATTCGCGCCTCCGGCGGCAGCGTGTCGAGGTCGAGGTAGCGATTGTGCGTCGTGTGCAGCAGCCGGAACCCTTCTTCCGCGAGCGCGAAGAAGATGTCGTCCTTGGACGGGAAGTACGAGTAGATGGCCGCTGGACTGTATTCGACGCGTTCGGCGATCTTTCGGATCGAGACGTTTTGATAGCCGTCGGCGACGAAGAGCTCGCACGCCGCGTCGAGGATGGCGCGGCGAACCGACTCCCGGTCGCGTTCGTGACGTTCTTTGATGCCCATATCGGAGATGCAGAAAAGTTGAACAGTGTTTATTGAACGGTGTTCATTTTACTAACGACGTTAGGACGAAAAGCAAGCAGAAAAGTTTTGAAGCCACGTAAATCTTTCCAGTACAAATATTTATTCCATTAAATGCTGAGAAATTTTGTCGCAACGAAAGGCCGCGCCCTGTTTGCCGCGTGTGCCGTCCTCTGGATGAGCGCCTTGGTCGCCGTCCCAGTGATTGCGGCTCGCCAACCGGTGACGCGGCCTGCCGTCTTTATGACAGCAGCCATGTACGGCGTGGGGGCCGTCATCTGCCATCAGCGGCCGGAGCGGTCGTTTTTTGTCAGCGGCGTGCAGATGCCGGTCTGTGCCCGTTGCGCGGGGCTGTATGCCGGGGCCGCCTTGGCGGCGGTCGCCGTGGCGATGCGAGGCCGACGCCGGGCGCCCGATCGGGACGTGCTTCGTCTGGCGCTATGTGTCGCCGCCGTGCCGACGGCGGCCACGCTCGTCTACGAGTGGTCGACCGGTGTGATGCCCGCGAACGCGCTGCGCGCGCTTTTGGCGGTGCCGCTCGGCGGGGTGATTGCCTGGATCGTGACGCGCGTGAGCACGGCGACAACAGCAGTCGAGGTACACTAACGAATCGTGGCAGCGAAAACGGCGAAAACAATAGAGCAGCCTCAGCCGGGCGCGCTCATGCTCCTCTGTCTGGCCTCGTGGGCGATTCCCGGCGCGGGACATGTGTGGCAGGGGCGGCGCGTGAAGGGGCTGATGTTTCTTGTCGTGCTTCCGGTGATGTTCGCGATCGGACTGGCCGTGCACGGGCGGCTGTTTCCCTTCGATCTGTCCGATCCGCTCGTCGGTCTTGCCGGGCTGGCGAATCTCGGCATCGGCCTGCCGTACTTCATCGCCACGATGGTTGGCGCCGGGGCTGGCGACGTGCGCGCCGTGACCTACGAATACGGCAACGCATTCCTCATCGTGGCCGGACTGCTCAACCTGCTCGTCGTCATCGACGCGTACGACATCGCGCTTGGCCGCAAATAACACCGAAGATGCACAGTCACCTCGCGCTGCTCGTCCTGTTTGCCTTCTTCGTCTCGCTGGTGTTCGCGCTGCTCTCGAAAGACACGGTGGCCGAACAGGTTCGCTTCGGCGCGACGCTCTTTGTGAGCTTCATCGGTTCGGCCATCGTCCTTGGATGGCTGATGTATCCGTTTCCCTTCTGATCGCCGCCGACGGTGTTTCGCACGACCTTCTGCGCCGCATCGAGACGTCGTCCCGTGATGTTCAGCGGGAGTGACAAGGGCTGAACATGTTCATCCCGAAACTCATCTCAACGCTGCGCACCTACGACCGGGTTCAGTTCGGTCGCGATCTCGTCGCGGGCGCGATCGTTGGTATCGTGGCGATTCCGCTCGCCATCGCCTTCGCGATTGCCAGCGGCGTGACGCCAGACCGTGGCCTCTGGACCGCGATCGTCGCCGGCTTCCTCATCTCCGCGCTTGGCGGATCGCGTGTGCAGATCGGCGGGCCGACGGGCGCGTTTGTCGTGATCGTCTACGGCATCGTGCAGAAGTACGGCATCGATGGACTCACCGTCGCGACGCTCATGGCCGGCGTGCTGCTCGTGATCATGGGCGTCGCCAAATTCGGCACCGCGATCAAGTTCATTCCGCATCCGGTGATCATCGGGTTCACGAGCGGCATCGCGGTGATCATTTTCTCGGGGCAGATTAAAGATCTCCTGGGGCTGCGCATGGGCGATGTGCCCGCCGAGTTTCTCGCGAAGTGGCTGGCGTTCATCGAGCACCTCGATGCGGTGACTCCTGCCGCCGTCGGTGTCGCGGCCGTTTCGCTGGCGATCATCATCCTCTGGCCAAAACTGAATCAGCGCATTCCCGGTCCCTTCGTCGCGCTCATCGTGTCGACCGTCGGCGTCCATCTGTTCGGCGTGCCGGTGGAAACGATCGGCAGTCACTTTGGCGCGCTGAGCTCGGCGTTTCCGCGCCCGCACGCGCCGCACCTCACCATCGCGGAAGTGAACGCGCTCGTGGGACCGGCGTTCACGATCGCCATGCTCGCGGCGATCGAATCGCTCCTCTCGGCGGTCGTCGCCGACGGCATGATCGGCGGCCGTCACCGGTCGAACATGGAGCTTGTGGCGCAAGGGATCGCGAACATCGCGTCGCCGCTCTTTGGCGGGATTCCCGCGACCGGCGCGATCGCCCGGACGGCGACAAACGTGAAGAACGGCGGCCGGACGCCCATCGCGGGGATGACGCACGCCGTGGTGCTGTTACTCATCACGCTGTTCTTCGGGCAATACGCCGCGCTGATTCCACTGGCGACGCTCGCCGCGATTTTGGTCGTCGTGGCGTATCACATGAGCGAGTGGCGGACGTTCCGCGCCGAATTGCACGCGCCCAAGAGCGACGTGGCCGTCTTGCTCACGACGTTCGGCCTCACCGTGCTGGTCGATCTGACCGTGGCGATCTCGGTGGGGATGGTGCTGGCGGCCTTCCTGTTCATCCGCCGGATGGCCTCCGTCACCGAGGTCAACATCATCTCCGGAGACACGGACGATGACACGACGCACGCGGACGAGATGGAGCCGTGGCGCCACGCGATTCCGCCGGGCGTGAGCATTTTTGAAATCAACGGTCCCTTTTTCTTTGGCGCCGTCGAAGCGTTTCGCGAAACACTTGACGGTATCTCGGAACGTCCACGGGTGCTCATCATCCGGATGCGCGCCGTGCCCGCGCTCGATTCGACAGGGCTGCACGCGTTAAGCGACGTCATCCGCCGGAGCCGCCGCGCGGGGAGCGAGGTGCTGGTCACCGAAGTGCAAGCGCAACCGCTCGGCGCACTCACCGCATCGCCGCTCCTGAGCGAGCTTGGCGCGAAGAACATCTTCGATAGCGTCGAAGACGCGCTGGCGCGCGCGCATCAGTCGCTCGGCGCGTAAGCGTCATCATTCACGCGTCAGCGTGGTACGCCGAAGTGGACAAAGCGGTGGGATATACTTTTTCTCGCGCGAGAGCGAACGCGCGGTTATTTCTGTGCGGACGCTGACATGGCGGAGAAGGGCAGTAGCGTGCGTGTGATCGAAGCGAGTGGATCGAGTACGGGATTGAGATTTGCGCTCGTCGTGTCGACGTATCACGACTTCGTCACCGACCGGCTTCA
>JAISPN010000021.1 GCA_031274845.1 Acidobacteriaceae bacterium | reverse complement strand
TGAGATCCGCGCGCAGAGTACGTTGGTCGTCGTCTTCGCCGGGCGCTGGCGTGAAGCCGAGCGCGTCGAAGGCGGGGCCAACGAGTTGCTGGAGAAACCGTTCGAACGGTCCACGGGTGGCGTCGGTCGTCAGGTAGTCGTGGATGAATGCGAGGCGCGCGCCCACTTCTTCAAACACCGTGCTGCTCTCCTCGCGGCCGAAGCCGGCGGCGATGGTCATATAGTCCGCGACGGTGTGCGTGCCCGCGCGGACGAGCGCCCATTCGTCGCCGACGAGCGAGAAGCGCTCGGACGCCGTGAACGTCGTTTGCAGGTCAGGCGCCATCGCGCGCAGCATGGCCGGCGGATACTGCGTCCGGTAGTAGCCCTTCGCGCCCGCATTCAGAAACACCCACGCGGGGCACGCATCGGCGCCGGACGCCGCGGCCGGGGACTTTTGATCGGTGGAAGGCGTCAGCGTGCGTGACAGCGTCCGGCTGTCGAGTACGGTACACGAGCTCCCGCCGCGCGCGTCCTTCATGCAGACCGGGATGTTCCACGTCGTGCGCGTGAACGCGCCTGAGGACGGCGGCGTCAGGAAGAAGCGCTGCTGCGCGAGGTCGAGCTTGAGACCGGCGCTTGTGCAGGTCGCGCCGACGGTGATGAGCGGAATCCCCGGTTGATTGACGAAGGTGGGAAGAATCTTGTCGACCGGTTTGTCTGATGCTTCGGTAACCGCCGTCCAGAAATCTTCCGACGTCGCGTTTGCGTAGGCGTGACGTTCGAGGTACAGGTTGACGCCGCGACGGAAGGTCTCGTCGCCGACGTAGCCCTCGATCATGCTCATCACCGCGCCCCCTTTCTGGTAGGCGATCGTGTCGAACGACCCTTCGATCTCGGCCGGGGTTTCCACCGCCGAGTGGATGGCGCGTGTCGAGGCGAGCGAATCGAGATTCATCGCCGAGTGGGTATCGCTGGTTTCGGCGACGTCCATCTTCCATTCCGGCTTGAGCGATGCGAGCGGACGCTTTTCCATCCAGGTGGCAAACCCTTCGTTCAACCACAGGTCGTCCCACCAGCGCATGGTGACGAGATCGCCAAACCACTGGTGCGCCATCTCGTGCGCCAGCACTTCCCAGATGCGTTGACGATTCGCGACCGACGCCGTCTTGTCGTCGGCGAGCAGATCGACCTCGCGGTAGAAGATCGCCGCGGTGTTTTCCATCGCGCCGGCGGCGAAGTCGGGGACGGCGACGACGTCGAGTTTGCCGAAGGGATAGGTGATGGCGTAGTAGCGGTTGTAGAACTGGAGAATCTGCTCGGCCGCATCGAGCGCGATGTGACCGAGATCTTTTTTGTCCGGTGTCGCGCAGATCCGGATCGGCACCGTGTCCGCTTCGCCCGCCGTGCAGACGAAGTCGCCAACCGCCATCGCCACTAGATACGACGACATCTTCGGCGTGGTCGCAAAGGTGAGCGTGTGCCGTCCCGCGCCGGGACCGGGGACGTCGGAGACGAGCGCGCCGTTCGAAATCGCGGAGTCGTTTGCGTCGATCGTCAGCGTGATGTCGAACGTCGCCTTGTAGGCCGGTTCGTCGAAGCTTGGAAACGCGCGCCGCGCGTCGGTTGATTCCATCTGCGTGACGGCGTAGTTGCGTCCGTTGGCTTTGCTCAGGTAGAAGCCGCGCAGCTTGTCGTTGAGGATGCCGGTGTAGCGGATGCGGATGTCGGCCGGGCCGGCGGGGATCGTGTTCGGGACGGTGAGCGCCACGGTTTCGGTCGGCGCGTTGAACGTGGCGGCCACTGTCTGTTCCTCGCCGGCGGCGGTGATGGTCACCTGCTGGAATTGCATGTCGAGCGCGTGCAGCGTGATCCGCCGCAGCGGTTCTTTCAGTTGCACGCGGATGGTTTCGGTGCCGCCGAAGGTCGCGCCCGCCAGATCGACGTCGAACGCGAGCGCGTAGTGTTCCGGCACGACGGTGACGGGGAGCCGCTGCGCCAGGCCCGCGGCGGGCGTCAGGGCGAGCAGGACGAGCGCGAGGGCGGAAGGTCGTCGGGAGCGCATAGACACTCAGTGTAGGCGAGCCAGGCGTCGAACTTGACCGCAAAGCCAAGAAAAGAGTACTACTTAGAGCCGCGTCTAATGCATCGGCCCGGGAGGCGAACCGCTTTTCGGGCCTTTTTTCTTATGTCCGAGTTGTTGCCGCTGTTCGTCAATCTTGAAGGGCGCCGGGTGTTGCTCGTGGGCGCCGGTCCGGTGGCGGCAGGGAAGTTACGGCAACTGCGGGCGGCGGGCGCGGACGTGGTCGTGGTGGCGCCCGAGGCGCACCCCGACATCATCGCGGCGGGCGTACCGATCGAACGGCGCGCCTTTCGACCTGCCGATTTGGACGATATCTGGTTCGTCGTCGCGGCGGCCCCGCCAGATGTCAACCGGGAGGTCGCCGAGGCGGCCGGGATGCGTAAACTGTTCGTCAACGCGGTCGACGATCCGCCCAACGCGACGGCGTACTTGAGCGGCGTGGTGCGCCGGTCGGGGGTGACGCTGGCGATTTCCACGAGCGGCGCGGCGCCGGCGCTGACCGGGCTTCTGCGCGAGGCGCTCGACGCGTTGCTGCCCGACGACATCGAGACATGGATGACGGTCGCCCGCGAGGCGCGGCCCGTGTGGAAGAAGAACGGCGTGCCGATGGACGAGCGCCGGCCGCTGCTGCTGAAAGCCTTGAACGATCTCTACAGGACACATTCGTGAGCAGCGTGCGTATCGGCTTCGTGTCGCTGGTTGGCGCCGGTCCAGGCGATCCCGAGGTGCTGACGCGCAAGGCGTTGGCGCGGCTACGGCGCGCCGATCTCGTGCTGTACGACGCGCTCGTCGATCCGCGCGTGTTGACGCTGGGCCGGCGGGCGCGGCGATTCTTCGTCGGCAAACGCGCCGGACGTCACGCGCTGTCGCAGGAGGCGATTCACGCCTTGATGATTCGCGCCGCGACGCGCGGCCATCGAGTGGTTCGTCTCAAGGGAGGCGATCCGTTCGTGTTCGGCCGAGGTGGCGAAGAGGCGCTGGCGTTGCAGCAGGCTGGCGTGCCGTTCGAGGTGGTGCCCGGCGTCACCAGCGTCGTCGCGGCGCCGTCGAGCGCCGGGATTCCGCTCACGCATCGCGGTCTCTCGGCGGCCTTCTTCGTCGTCAGCGGACACGACCGGCAACTATTTTCTGACGCGCTGGGCGCGTTGACGCCCAATCAGATCACGCTGGTGATCCTCATGGGGTTCGCGCGGCGCGTGTCGCTCGCGGCGGAACTGATGGAGAAAGGGTGGCGCGCCAAGACGCCCGCCGCCATTGTGAGCGACGGCACGAATCCGTCGGCCGCCGTCTGGCGCGGGACGTTAGGCGATCTTGCCGCCGGACGGATGCACGCGCGAACCGAGGCGCCCGCCGTGATTGTCGTGGGCGAGGTCGCCGCGCTCGATGTGAAAACGACCGTTCTTCAGGAGCCGGCCTGTGACGAGGCGCCACGCGCCCGCCGGTCGACAAGGTGACATCAATGAGTCAGGACACAGCACAGAACACGCACGGCCGCGCGCGGCTGTCGTTTGCCAAGGAAGCCGATATCGACGAATTCGTGTCGATGCTCGAGAAATACGAATCAGGTGAGATCACGCCGGACCAGTGGCGCGGGTTTCGTTTGCTGCGAGGCACCTACGGTCAGCGTCAGAGTTATGACGCGCAGATGCTGCGGGTCAAGATCCCGCAGGGGATTCTGACGAGCGCGCAGCTTGCGGCGATTGCGGATGTCGCCGAGCAGTACTCGCGCCGGTTCGGCCACATCACCACGCGGCAGAATATCCAGTTGCACTTCGTCAAGCTGCACGACGTCGAGCCAGCGATGCGTCAGCTTGCGGCCGCCGGGTTGACGACCCGCGAGGCGTGCGGCAATTCGGTGCGCAACATCACCGGCTGTCCGTTCGCGGGCGTGGCCGCCGACGAGATCTTCGATATCGTTCCGTACGCGGACGCCACGACGCGCTTTCTGCTGCGCCATCCGCTGAGCGGGATTCTGCCGCGCAAATTCAAGATCGCGTTCGAAGGGTGCCCCGACGACCACACGCTGATTGCGATTAACGATCTCGCGTTCCATGCGCGTCTTGGCGCCGACGGGACGCGCGGCTTCCGCGTGCTCGCGGGCGGCGGCACCGCGATCATGTGCAAGTCGGCGGGCGTCCTCCACGAGTTCGTTCCCGCGACCGAACTCTTTCGCGTGAGCGAAGCGTTGATGCGTGTCTGGCGCGAGCACGGTGACTTCATCCACAAGCAGCGCAACCGGATGAAGTTCATGATCAAGATCCTCGGCTGGGATCGCTTCGTCGCCGAGTACGAGAAGCACCTGGCGGCGTGCCGCGCCGAGGTGCCGGAACTCGTCGTGGAGGCGCCAGAGGTTGAACGCGCGCCCGACTGGACTCGTCCGGATGCGCCGGCGCCCAACACCATCGCGTCGCGGATTGCGGCCGCGCCGCCGCAAGGGCCGGGCATCACGCCGGTGCTCGTGCCGGTGTTCATGCCGGGTGACGAGCCGTACATGCGCTGGACGCTGACGAACGTGCGGCCGCAGCGTCAGCCCGGGTTCGTGCAGGTGGTGACGACCGTGCCGCTTGGCGATCTCACCAGCGAGCAGATGCGCGTCCTCGCCGAGTTGGCGCTCGCGTATGGCGACGGCACCGTGCGCGTGACGCCGGATCAGGATCTCGTGTTCCGGTGGGTGAAGCAGGAGAGCGTCAAGGATCTCTACCGCCGGTTGTCGGCGGCGAGCCTCGGCCTCGCGGAAGCGTCGACGGTCGCCAACGTGCTCAGTTGTCCCGGCGCTGAGTCGTGCCGTCTCGCGGTGACGCAGTCACGCGGGCTCGGCCGGTTGCTCGAAGAGCATCTGCGATCGCGTCCCGATTTGATCGCGGCGGCTGACGGTGCGCGCATCAAGATCAGCGGCTGCCCGAACGGGTGCGGTCAACATCACATCGCGACGATTGGATTTCAGGGGAGCGTGCGCAAGGTGAACGGCCGCGCCGTCCCGCAGTACTTCGTGATGGTGGGGGGCGGCACGACCACGGCGGGCGCGAGCTTCGGACGGACCGTCGCCAAAATTCCCGCCCGCAGGATTCCTGATGCGCTGGAGCGGTTGATTGCGCTCTATCAGCGCGAGCGCACGGAGGGGGAGTCGGCGCCAGCCTTCTTCCAGCGTCTCGACAGCCGGGACTGTTCCCCGATGTCTGAAACGA
>JAISPN010000002.1 GCA_031274845.1 Acidobacteriaceae bacterium | reverse complement strand
AACGATCACGCGCGGAATCGAACGGCCACGCGCCAGCACCCACAGTCCGTTGGACTCGAAAGAAATGACGCCGTCCCGGCCAAACAGCTTCGACACGCGCAAGCCGCGCAGGAGTGATGGCACCTCGCGCGAGTAGTTCAGCGTCCCCACCGCTCCGTTGTCGTAATGGAACGCCACCATCATGCTCTTCGCGCGCCGATCCGAACCGCGGCTCTCGACTGAGGGCTTGAATCCACGAATCGACGTAATCCGGGGCCCCAGGCTTCCGGCCAGATGCAGCCAGTGAATCCCCTCTTCGAAGAAGGCGTCCCCACCAGCCATCGACTCGTCATTCCGCCAGTCATCTCCGGCCTTGAGCCGGTGCGCGATGGTCGTGAAGTTCGCGAAGATCATCGGCCCGATGACCTCGTCGGCAATCAGCCGCCGCAGCGTCACCGCCAGCGGCTTGTAATGATCGTTTTCACCGACGAGCACGACGCGCCCGGCTTGGTCGCGCGCCTCGATCGCCTCGTGGAAATGCGCCGCCTTCAGAAACGCGGGCTTCTCGACCAGCACATGCTTGCCAGCGGCAAGCGCTTGCCGCGTGAGATCGAGGTGAAAGGCCGGCGGGACGGCCACGACCACCGCATCGATCGCCGGATCGTCGAGGGCGGCGCGATAATCCGCGTAGCTACTGGCGCCACGAAATTCCCGGCAGAACGCATCCGCCCTCCGGGCATCCCGGCTCGCATAACTGCACACGATGTCGCTGTGGAGTGTCCGGAGCGCCCGGCTATGGACTCGCGTGAGAAAGCCGCAGCCCAGAAACACCATCCGGATCGGTTGTCGCATTCAAACCGATTATAGTGGCGGCCCCCACGACTTCGTGTGTCCGCCAGTCTCGTGCCGACCTGAATCCGTGTTAGATGTGCGCGGCGAGACCGTCCTGCGTCGGATGTCCAGCTTCAAGCGAGGTGAGGATCGTATCGAGGTAGACCGGCGCGCGCCGGAACACCTCGTCGCCAAGCGCGTCCCAGAGCGCATTCAACACGGCGCAGCACCCAGCGCCCACCGGTGGTTCGCCGATGCCACGCGCGCCCACCGGCGTCTCGGGATCTGGAAGACCAACCGCGGCCCACTCCATCTTCTGCGGCGTATCGAGAATCGTCGGCGGCTTGTTCTGGTAGAACCGCTTCGCCAGCGGCACGCCATAGTGCTGATCGAACACCCACTTCTGACTGATCGCGTGAGAGATGCCGAGCATCGACCGCCCCAGCACCTGTCCGCCAAGCGCCTTCGGATGGATCACCGTGCCGACGTCCGCCACGGCGAGGTAGTCGAGGATGTGGTATTTCCCGGTCTCGACATCGACTTCGACGTCCGCAAACGCCGCGACATAGGAGAAGCTGCCGCCGTCATGCGGGTAGTTGTCGCGAGCCACGCCCATCAACCCTTGTCCGGCCAGCGCCGCCGCCGAACGTTTCGTGAACGCGTTGACGTCTTTCGGCGCCTCGTGACCGTCGTAGATGCCGCCGAGCGCAATCGCCTTCTGCGCAGCCTGCGCGAGCGTCATACCGGCGCCGCCGCCTTTGCGCGCGACCCGCTCGCCTGAAACGACGTAATCCTCGGGCTTGCCGCCAAGCGTCTTCGCCGCGATGTCTTGCAGTTTCTTCGTCGCGTCAGATGCCGCCGCATGCGCCGCGCGCGTCTGCGCGTGCGTCGTCTGGCTGCCGCCGGAGACGCACGACCACGCCAGGTTCTTGCTCGTATCGCCCCAGACGATTTCTACTTTCTCCCACGGAATCCCCAGCATCTCGGCCGCGACACGGTTCGTATCGCTCATCGCCTCCGTGCCGAGATTGCCAACGCCGGTGTGGACGCGCATCCGGCCATCGGGCGTGATGATGAGCAGACCATCAAAGCCGGTCGACCCGGCCACGAACGTGCTCGTCGCCACGCCGACACCGCGAACCTTGGACCCCGTCCGTCTCCCGCCAGCCGTCGCCTTCCGCGCGCGCCAATCGAACATCTCGGCGCCCTTGTCGAGCGCCTCTTTCACAAACGCGCTCGTCGCATACGCACGCTCACCGCGCGCATTCGCAGGCCCGAGCTTCGCCTTCCCCTCCGGCGCGTTGATGTAGTGCAAGGCGAGCAGATCGACACCCAGCTTTCTCGACGCCTTCGCGAGAATCGGCTCCATGATCGTGATGCCCTGCATGCCGCCCGGCTGACTTTGCGCGCGGCGCGGCGGTGTGTTCGTAAGCACCATCAAGCCGCGGAAGCGCATCGCTGGCGGCTGGTACATGAGCGACGCGATGCGGCCTGTTTGTCCAGCATCGCCCTGCGGCTCGTACGGACCATTTTCGCCGAGCGAGAACATGTCGACCGCCGTGATGCGTCCGTCCTTCGCAAAGCCGACCTTGACGCGTCCGTAGATCGCCGGACGCGCGCCGCCAATCCCATGTTCATCGTCGCGGCTGATGCGCATCTGCACCGGCGCGTTGGCCTTCTTGGACAGCACCGCGGGAATCACCGACGTGATCGTCCCCGTCGCCTTGCTGCCGAATCCTCCGCCGGTGTAGTTGCTGATCAACACGACATCGGTCGGGTCCATGTTCATCCAGCGCGCGACCGACGCGACCGTTTGAATCGCGCTCTGTGTCGAGCAGTGGATGAAGAGTTTGCCGTTCTGCCAGTACGCCATCGCGCTGCGCGGCTCGAGCGTCTGGTGGCTCACGTTCGGCGTGACGAAGGTCTCTTCGAGCACCAGCGCGGCATCCTTGAAACCAGCGTCGACGTCACCGTAGCTCCACTCGTCGGTTACCTTGCCGGTCGGCAGACGTCCCGCCTCAAATTCTTTGAAGTCCTCGTTCGTCCACTGAAATTCCTGAATCTCTGGCGGCTGCGGCGGCTGTCCCGGCTGCACTTGCGGCCGAATCCAGACGTTCCCTTCCGTGCGCGGCATTGGACGCCCAGGGCGCAACGAATCGATCGGATCGACGTTGAAGGGCAACGGTTCCCAGTCGATCTCGATGCGTTCGATCGCTTCGATTGCCGTCAGTTCGTCAACCGCAGCGACAGCCAGCACAGGTTCGCCTTGATACAACGGTTCGTCGGTGAGCGCCTTCTCACCGAGTTGGCTCGCGCGAATGGTTTGCCCAAGATCGGTGACGGTATCGGCCGGGCCGGGAATGTCGCTGGGCAGCAGAATCGCTTTCACGCCGGGCATCGCAAGCGCCGCGCTTGTGTCGATGCGTCGGGCCTTGGCATGCGGCAGCGGACTGGTGAGGAGACGGCAGATCAGCATCCCTTCCGCCTGATAATCTTCGGCGTACTTCGCCTTGCCAGTGACCTTTGCGACGAGGTCGGGCGTGGTGTAGTTCTGTCCGACGAGTGTGCTGGCCATCCTCAATCTCCCGTCAATTAACGACCCAGAGCTTCCTCCACCGTGAAACTCCAGTCGAGATCTCCCGCATCGACGACCGCAAAAAAAATCCGTGGATCTTCCGACACGTACGCCGTTCCCTCGCCGACACCGCCATCTTCCACCGCGACTTGCAACGGCCGGCCGCTGACGGCGCTATGAATCGTCAGCGAAAAATGCCCCTTCCCCGGAACGTGCTCGTTCGTCGCTTTCCAGTGGATCCGAAAGCTGCCTGTCTCACCAAACGACTCCGTCTGCAGCGACGAGTGACCCGACCACTCACCGAGCGGACGCCACATGATGTGATCGTCAGCGTTCGCGGTTGCGGCACCAGGCGCGGCGGCGTGTGCGGAGGTAGACGCCGAAGGATGCGCTTCAACTTGTCGCGACCGACACGCGGCTGATGACAGCACCGTGGCCATGAGAACGGCCACCATCCACCCAGACACCCAACACTGACCCACAACCTGCCTCGAACCACTCATCACGAAATGCTGCCGCCTGAAAACACGAAGGGCGGGTTCAACGACCCGCCCTTCTGTAACGCTTCTAGGTTGTTGCCGTTCCGCCATCACCACGGATGGCGCGCATGACCAGATTCCGCATCAGCGGGATCTTGTAGGCGTTGTAGCGCAGCGCCGTGGCCCCGGTAATCGCCACTTCGCCGGCGTGCGTCGCCGTCGCCGCCGACCGCGGCTGCCCGGTAATCGCCGCTTCCACCGCCGTCAGCCGCAGCGGCCGCGCCGCCACCGCCCCCACCGCCACCCGCGCGGCTTGAATGGTTGTCCCCGACAGCTGCAGCGCCGCCGCGACGTTCACCAGCGGGAAGTCCCACACGTTCCGGTCGCGCACCTTCTCGAAGTAGAACTGCGCCCCCGCCCATGTCGACGGAATCCGGATCGCCGTCAGCAGTTCGCCCGGCGCCAGCACCGTCATCCGCGTGATGTTGATCGCCGGCCCAACGAAGTATTCCTCCGCCGGAATCACCCGCTCGCCGCGCGCGCTCTTCACCACGAACTCCGCCGCGAGCGCAATCAGCGCCGGCGCCGTGTCCGAGGGATTCACCGCCACGCAGCGATCTTGGCCAATGATGGCGTGCTCGCGGTTGATCGCCGTCGGCGTGTCCGCGTAGCAGATGTTGCCGCCCGCCCGGTAGCACGACCAGCCGCTCCGGTAATACCAGCAGCGCGTGTCTTGCGACACGTTGCCGCCGAGCGTCCCCTGATTCCGAATCTGCGGCGAGGCGACGACGGCCGCCGCGTCCGCGAGGATCCGGAACTTCTCCTGCACCACCGGGTGGAGCGCCACCTGCGTGAGCGGAGTCGTGGCGCCAATTTCCAGGCCGCCGTTCACCTCTTTGATGCCGCGCAGCTCGGCCACCTGACTCAGGTCGACCACCACCGGCGTCCGCTTCGTCCGGTCCTTCAGCCAGTCGAACGTGTCGAGGCCCCCGGCCATCACCCACGCGCTTGACCCGTGCTTGTCGAGCAGACGAAGCGCCTCGTCAACGCTGGCCGGCTGGAACAGCTCGAAGGCCGGCATCATGTCGCGAATTACTGCCATAG
>JAISPN010000292.1 GCA_031274845.1 Acidobacteriaceae bacterium | reverse complement strand
AGAGATCGGGATCGTTCGATCGCATCACGACCTCGTCGCTGTTTTTCTCGAAGAACGGTTTCAGTTCGGCCGGCAAGAGCGCGATCGCGCGGCGCATGATGAGCCGATGTCCCACGGCGCCCCAGGCATCGGCACGCGAAGGCACCAGCAGTACACACGTGAGGAGGAGCGCGAGCGTCAGAGTGCGAGACATCATTCTTGCTATATTAAACGTTGAGTTGGATAACCTGACGCACAGCCTGTTCGGCCTGACGCTGGCACGAACGCCACTCAACCGAGCCGGACGAGGCGCCACGGTTGCGTTACTGCTCGCCTCCAACGCCCCGGACATCGATATCGTCACGACGGCTGGCGGCGCGCTCAAATATCTCGAGTGGCATCGCGGGCCCACGCACGGACTGCTCGGCATCATCGGCCTCGGCCTGGCGACGGCAGGGGTCGTCACGGCCGGCACGAAACTCATCGATGCGCGGACAGGCCGCGCTGACGCGCCGCCCAAATTCTGGCCGCTCGCGCTCCTCTCGATGGTGGGCATCCTGTTTCACATCCTGATGGATCTGCCCACGTCGTACGGGACGCGGCCGCTCAGTCCGTTCGCGTGGACGTGGTTCACGACCGACTGGTTGCCGATCGTCGATGTCTATCTGCTGGCGATTTTGGCTGGCGGACTCTGGCTCGATCTGCGCGCGCCACGACGCGGCGTCATCGTTGCCCTCACGCTGACCGTCGCGTTCTATGCGCTGCGCGCGACGACGCATCAGATCGCCATCGAACGCGCGCCCGCGGTCTTCGGCGCCATGATCCCGGCGCGATGCGACGGCGCGACCGAGCCGTTCCTCGTCAGCGCGTGGCCGCGCGGCGCAGATCCACACGCACCGAACGCGCCCGCGTCACCGTGCCTCAAAGAGATCGCGGCGATTCCCGACATGCTCTCGCCGTTTCGCTGGCGGCTGCTGGCGCAGCTTTCCGATTCCTACGAAAGCCGCGAGATCGATCTGCTCCCCGGCAGCACGGACGCGACGGCCCCCCTCGTCTCGACCCGCTATCCGAATCAGTGGCCGGAGCCGGTGATGACCGCCGCCACCAGTCATGTGGGCCGCGTCTTTCTCGGGTTCGCACGCTTCCCTGCCGCGCGCTTCATTCACGAAACGGACGGCCGCACGACCGTGCGCTGGTCGGATCTGCGCTTTGTCATGGCGCCGTCTCGCAACAGCCAGCCCGGAAGCGGATTCGCCACAGGCGCAGGGAGCGGGTTCTTCTCGGCCACGGTTTCGGTCGGCGCCGACGGAAAAATCCTCAGCGAGCAGCTCGGCATACCGACCACCCACCAGTGATCTGGTCATCTGGTCATCTCGTCACCTGGTCGTCTGGTCACTAAAAAGCGACGGGGCATAAGTGGGCCGTCGCCAGACCTTGCACAACACAACCACGTGCGATTCTTTCGATGAGAGTTGCGCGTCGCGGGTTCCTCTTGCTAGGCTCCGCCCCATGACGTTTCATCATTTCCTCCGTTCCACCACCATCTGTGCCGGCATCGTCGTGCTGCTATCGTCCTCGGCGGCGCTGCAGCAGAAAGGCGGCGAAGAAGAGACCGGCCCGTACGAGGTCGTCGCCAACTGGCCGCATCCGTGGGCCCGCACCGGCTACATCTGGGGGTCGCAGCCGGGCATCTTCGCGGAATCGCCCAACCGGATCTTCATTGCCGCGCGTGGCGAACTAAAGCTTCCGGAGACGCTGCCGCGCGGCTTCAACGGCATCTGGGGGTCGCTCGGCGAACGCGCCACGGCGCCGAAGGCCGAGATGCGCAACTGTCTGGTGGTCGTCGACAAGACCGGCACGGTCGTCGAAGCCTGGACGCAGTGGGACAAGCTGTTTGAAGGCGGCGGCGGACCGCACAAGATCAAAATCAGCCCGTACGATCCGCAGAAACACGTGTGGGTCGTGAACGATTCCCGTCACGTCATCTACGAGTTCACCAACGACGGCAAACAGCTCGTCCTGACGCTCGGCGAGACCGACGTGCCGGGCGACGATGGCAAGCACTTCGGGTCGCCGCAGGATCTCACGTTCCTTCCCGACGGATCGATTCTCGTCGCCGACGGGCTTCGCAACACGCGCGTCGCGCGATTCGATCGTACCGGCACGTTTGTCTCGCAGTGGGGCACGCGCGGCAACGGTCCCGGTCAGTTCAGCGGCCTGCACGGCATCGACGCGGACGGCCATGGCCGCGTGTACGTCGCCGACCGCGGCAACAATCGCATTCAGGTGTTTGACGAAAAAGGGACGCACCTCGACACCTGGCCGAACATCCGTTTCCCGAACCACGTGGTGGCCACAAACGACGGCGTCTTTGTGGCGGACGGCGACAACGCGCGGCTGCTCAAATACAACACGAACGGCGAGCTGCAATATTTCTGGGGCACGTACGGCACCTATGCAGGCGCGTTCTGGGAGCTGCACCAGTTCTCGGTCGATGCCGAAGGGACGCTCTACGCCGCGGACAGCTTTGGGGGGCGCGTGCAGAAGTTCACGCCACGACCCGGCGCCGACAAGACGCGGCTCGTGCCCGCCAGCGCGTCGCTCGCCAGCAGCTCGACCCGGTAGCCATGCCTCCTCTCGGCGCGCACATGTCGGTTGCCGGCGGACTCCCGTTCGCCGTCGACCGCGCTGTCCTCCACGGCTGCGACGCACTGCAAATCTTCACGAAGAACGCCAGCCAGTGGCACGGACGCGTGCTT
>JAISPN010000266.1 GCA_031274845.1 Acidobacteriaceae bacterium | reverse complement strand
CATGCTCACCCTCAATCCGCACGCGCGCGAAATTGCCGGCGCGCTCGACGAGGAGCGCCGCACCAAAGGCGCGCGCGGCATCCTCCACGGCATCCCCATTGTCGTCAAAGACAACTATGCCACGGTGGACATGCCGACCACGGCCGGCTCGAAAGCGCTCGAAGGCTTTGAAACACACCGCGACGCCTTCGTCGTGAAGAAGCTGCGCGAGGCCGGCGCGGTGATTCTCGGCAAGACGAACCTCCACGAGCTGGCCTACGGCATCACCACCATCAGCTCGATGGGCGGCCAGACGCGCAATCCGTACGACCCGACGAGAAATCCGGGCGGGTCGAGCGGCGGCACCGGCGCCGCCGTCGCCGCAAGCTTTGCCGCGGCTGGCATGGGCACCGACACCTGCGGGTCGATCCGCATTCCATCCGCGCACAACAATCTCGTCGGCCTGCGCGGCACGATGGGGCTCTCGAGCCGTGACGGCATCGTGCCGCTCTCGCTGACGCAGGACATCGGCGGACCGCTCGCGCGCACCATCACCGATCTGGCCATCATGCTCGATGCCACCGTCGGCGCCGATCCGGCCGATCCCGTCACCACGGCCAGCGACGGACACATCCCGCGCACCTATCTCGGCGTCATCGGTGATCGGGACATCGGCGACATCACCATCGGAATCCTCAAACCGCTCTTCGGCTCCGCCCCTGAAGACGAAGAGGTCGCGCATATCGTCCGCGAGGCGGTGAACGCCTTTCGCGATCTCGGAGCGACCGTCGACGAGATCGACATGCCGGACCTCGACAGCCTGCTGCAAAATACCAGCGTCATCACCGACGAATTCAAGTTCAACCTGCGCGACTACCTCGCGTCGTTCTCGTCGGCGCCGGTCCACACGCTGACCGAGATTCTCGCGAGCGGCCGCTTCTCTCCCGCCGTTGAAAGCGTCCTGCGACGCTCCGATACGGCCGTCGAACATTCCAGCAGCTACCGCGCCGCGCTCGACAAGCGGGTGCAGGCACGCCAGCGCGTTCTCGAGGTCATGGCGTCACACGGCCTGACGGCGCTCGTCTACCCCACCATTCGCCGCACGGCCGCCGTCATCGGCCAGCCGCAAGGCGGCAACAACTGTCAGTTGAGCGCGACGACCGATCTGCCGGCGCTCGCGATCCCGGCGGGATTTACCGATGCGGGACTGCCGGTGGGGATGGAACTGCTCGGCACGCCGTTCTCCGAGCCGGCGCTGCTCAAAGCGGCCTACGCGTACGAACAGGTGATGGGACCGCGCAAAGCGCCCGCCAGCACGCCGTCACTACCTACGGCTTCTGCCGCTCGATGAGAATCCTCGGCCACCGCTGCGCCGCAACGCCCATCGTCAACTCCTGCTCGCCCGCGGGATATCCGTTCTGCTGAAGCACGTACGCCAGAATGTCGAGATACTCCTGACGTTCGAGCAACCCGGGACGGCCGAGCGGCATTGAACGCATGCGGCCAAAGAGTTCCGCGATGCTGGCATCGGCCCATTTGAGCTGAAACCCGAACCCCGCCAGCGGTCCCGCGTATTCGTGACCGCTCAGATCGGCCGAGTGACACTCCGCGCACCCCTTCATGTAGGCCGCGCGGCCACGCGCCGCCTGCTCGCTGGAATACAGACCGTCCCACACGCGCAAATTTTTCGGCGCCTCGCGGCTCTTGGACGGACCACTCTGCGCCGCCAGGACAGCGGTCAAAGCAGCCGCACACGCGCACGTCACAGACATCATCCTCAGCATGGCCGAGACTATAATCGACCCGCCGCTCCGGTGAGATTGAAATGGTGACATCAGAGATCCAGCACGACGCGAAAGACTGCAGCCAATTTTTCGCGCGGCTGCAAGGCATCGCGGACGTGCTCGCCATCAAGTTGTATCGTCTGCGACTCGACGAGGCGCCACTGGTGCCGATTCTTCCCTGCCTCGATCACGAAGCGATGCTGCACGAGGGAATCGCGCCGCACGCGGCCGCCTACGTACGCGACCGCGAAGGACACCTGCACGAGGTCGTCTACATCCCCCACGATCACCGGATCAACCTCGATATCGTCTCGACGCTGCACGAGAGCACGCCGGAATCGCGCGACCGGTTCCGCGCCACGCTCGACACGCGCTTTCCCGACGAAACGGTCGTCGCAAACGGCATCTCGTGGCTGAAGGGCGAGCGCCGCGTCGCGAATGCGTGTCAGGCGCAGGTATCGCTGCGCGACGTGCTGACCGGATCGGATCTCGAACGCACTGAAGCCGCCGTCACGCGGCTGCAGATCATCAGCGGCCTGATGGAAAAAGAATCGCGCGTCGCCTCGTGGGGCGCGCGCACGATCATGACGCCGTTTCTGGCGCTCGCCTTCATGCTCGTGCTCTGGTCGATCGGCGGCACGGCGCATCCCGGCTGGCTGCTCACCGGACGCTACCTCGTCACCATCGGCGGCCTGTTCTTCCTCTACTCCGGCCTGAAGGCCGTGCACCTGACAGAAATCGCCAGCCGCGTCTGGAAGCGCTCGCAGGAATACGGCCTGATCCTCTCGGAACGGCGCCGGATCGCAAAACGTCAAGGGTGAGCGAGCCATCGGCAGGGGGCACTCCACGCAAGCATCGCTGTTGATTCTTCGTCGCGTTACCGCGATTTAACCTTCCCGTTACGCCGCCGTTCACACCAGCTTCGTACGATCTGCTGGACTGTCACTTTTCCTCAGGCGAGACATGAGCATGTTCAGACGGCTTTCGGTTGTTGTGGTCCTTGCGGGCGCCAGCCTGCTCCCCGCGTCGAGCGCGCCCGCGCAAGGCGCATCGTATGTGCAGTTCGTCTTCACCTCCGACGCCCATTACGGGTTGACGCGCGCGTTTCGTGGCGCGGCAAACGTGCCTGCATCAGCCGTCAACGCGGCGCTCGTCTCCGCCATCAACACGCTCCCTACGTCGACGTTTCCCAATGACGAAGGACTGCGAGCGGGACAGCCGATCGGCTCCATGGATTTTCTCGTCGAAGGCGGCGACACCAGCAACCGCGAGGAAGGCACCGGGCCAACGGCGATTCAGCCCGCCTCCGTGTCGTGGTCGCAGTTCGTCTCGACGTACATCGACGGCCTCACGCTCACGACCAGCCACGGCACGCACACTCCCATCTTCATCGTCCCCGGCAATCACGAAGCGTCAAACGCGGTCGGCTTCCACGCGGCGATGACACCGCCCACCGATCAGACGCCGATGATTGAGATCTTCAACCGGATGATGCAGCCGTCCACGCCGAAAACCGCCACGACGTTCGACTACGCGCGCGATCGCGTCCTGCACTCGATGACGCTCGAAGGCGTCCACTTCGTCTTTTTGCAGGTGTGGCCCGACTCCGTTGGCCGCGCGTGGATGGAAAAGGATCTGCAATCGGTCCCGGCGAGTATGCCGGTCGTCATCTTCGTCCACGATCAGCCGGATGTGGAGACGAAGCACTTCAGGAACCCCAACCCGCCGTTCGACATCAACGCGACCGATCGCTTCGAAAACCTGCTCGCCGACACATTCGCTGACGGCACGACGCTCGACGCGACGGCGGTCAAGGAACGCGCCGACTTCGAGACGTTTCTGAGCCACCACCCAAACGTCACCGCGTACTTCCACGGCAACTCGAACTGGAACGAGTTCTACGAGTGGACCGGCCCGCACCAGACGGCGCACCTGCACACGTTCCGCGTCGACTCACCGATGAAGGGGCGCGACTCGTCCAAAGATGAACAGAAGCTCTCGTTTCAGGTCGCCACGCTCGACCTCGCGACGAAACGTTTGACGGTCAGGGAATGTTTGTGGAATCAAGGCGCGTCGATAACGTGGGGCGCGTCAACAACGGTCGCGCTCACGACAAATCGCTGACGCGCCTTTCTCCGCTAGTCCGGTGATGGACGCTGCACGCGGCGATGGGCCATCAGTTGAGGCGATAGTCGGCCACGACGACCGTGCAATTGTCACGGCTGCCTGACGTGAGCGCCTCGCGCAACAGCGTCTCCGCCGCTGACGCGCCTTCGACCGGCGTCGCCAGCACTTGCGCGATCCGCGCATCCTCGACCACGCCGTGAACGCCGTCGGTCGTGAGCGCGATCCGTTCGCCACCGCCGAGCGGCACTTCGATGAGGTGGACGTCCGTCACCAACTGACACCCAACGACGTTGGTGAGCGCGTGACGCATCGGATGGTGCGCGAACAGTGCAGGGTCCGCCTGTGGATCGTGCGCGAGGATTGACGCCATCCAGGTGTCGTCCTGCGTCAACCGCGTGAGTCCAGCATCACCGATCAAATAGCCGCGGCTATCGCCGACGTGCGCCACCGACAACAGACCATCGCGGACGATCGCGGCAACGACCGTCGTGCCCATACCGGCATAGGCGGGCGTCGCCGACGCAAGCTCGAACACCACGGCGTTTGCCACATGGACTGCCGTCCTGAGCAGGTTGCCCGCCTGCGAGATTGCGGCCTCGTACCCGTACGGCCACGGATCATCAGGACGGAATCCGCCAACATAATCACGGATCGCCTCGACGGCGGTTTGCGCGGCGACTTCCCCTGCGTTATGGCCGCCCATCCCGTCCGCCACCACAAGCAGGCACAGCGGCTCGTCGATGACGAAGCAGTCTTCGTTCATCTGACGCACAGGCCCGATGTCGGTGACGCTGTAGGCGCGCAGCATTGGCGCCTCAGTGTACATCCCTCAGCCGCGCGTGCCAGTCGCGCTGGATGAGCGCGAGTGCCGCATCCACGCCCAATTCACAAGGCGCGTCGATGAGGCCGCCCAGATGCGCCGCCTGCCCAATCACCGCGCGCGCCGTGGCGCCCGCGGCGCGCATCTCACGGATGCCGGTGTCGCCATCGGCTTTGCTCAGTTTCTGCGCCGCGGTTTTCATGATCAGCGGATGGTGCAGAAAGCGCGGCGGCGTCTGGCGGCCGAGCATCCGCGCTAACTGGATCTGACGTCCAGTCGACGCCAGCAGATCGTCGCCGCGAACGACCAGCGTGACGTGCTGGCGACAATCGTCGACGGTGACGGCGAACTGATAGGTCCAGTGGCCATCACGATCGCGAATCAGCATGTCGCCACACTGACGTGATGGCTGCTGCGTCACCAGCCCGTGCCGAAGGTCGACAAACGACTCCGTCGCCTCGCTGAACCTGACACGCAGTCCCAACCCGGTATCGAGCGGCAGGTTTTTCCCAGCGCACGTTCCTGCGTAACACAGTTCATCACCGGATGCGGACGCGGCTGCCGCGATATCACTGCGCGAGCACTCGCACGCGTAGACGAGGCCGTCGCCAATAAGCGCCGCCAACTCCTCTTCGTAGATGGCGCCGCGATCGCTTTGACGGCCATCGCACGGGCCGCGCCGAAAGGCGTCGAGTGTTGGTGCGTCTGGCACGAAGCCGAGCCATTCGAGATCGTCGAGGAGATCCTGTTCGTACCGCCGCTGACTGCGCCGCCGGTCGTGATCCTCGATGCGCAGCAGCACCTGTCCACCCGCCGCGCGCGTGACGCCCCACACGTAGAGGGCATTCAACACGTGACCGAGGTGCATCCACCCGGTCGGCGCCGGCGCGAATCTCGAAACAATCAATCGCTGGACCTTGCGCGCGGCGTCATGCGAAGCCCGTGCTTCATGCGCAACGTCACGAGCGGCTGCGGCACGACCTGATGCCCCGGCACCGGCTCGAAGCGCCAGCGCTGCGCGAGCGTCGCCACCACCAGCACAAGTTCCATCCACGCGAACGATTCGCCGATGCAACGTCTCGCGCCGCCGCCAAACGGAAAATAGGCAAACGGCGGCAACGCGGCCTTGAACGCCGCGGTCCATCGCTCGGGCAAAAACCGATCGGGCTCGGTAAAAAATCTCTGATCGCGATGCAGCACGTACGGGCTCATCACGACGAGCGTCCGCGCAGGCAAGAGGTACCCGCCCACCTCATACGGCTCCGTCGCGCGACGGCCGATGAGCCACGCGGGCGGATAGAGCCGCATCGATTCGGTGACGATCTGCTCCGTGTATCGAAGCTCGGGCAGATCGTCAATCGCCGGCACCCGGCCACCCAGCACACGATCGAGCTCTTCGTGAAGCGACGCCTCAACCTCACGCGACTGTCCGATCAGATGCCACGTCCACGCCAGCGCATTGGCCGTCGTCTCATGCCCCGCGAGGAAGATCGTCATCGCCTCGTCGCGCACCTGCTGGTCGGTCATCCCCTGTCCGCCGTTTTCTTCGTCCTGCGCCGACAGCAGCATCGACAGCAGATCGCCACGGTCGCCGGGATTCGCGCGACGTTCGGCAATCAGGCGGTAGATGACACGGTCGAGTTCCGCGCGCGCCTCTCTGCCGCGACGGAACACCGGCAGCGGCAACCGCTCGATGACGTCGAAGAACGGCAGCAGCGCCAGCCAGAACGACGCGACGACATCAGAAAGCGCGCGGCCGACCGTCGCCGCTTCCGCGTCGACATCGCTTCCAAGCAGCGTCTCGCCGACGATGCCGAGCGTCAACCGCATCATCTCCGCGGAGAGATCAAGGGGTGCGCCAGAAGTCCACCGCTGCTGCGCGCGCGTGGCGTGATCGACCATGACGCCGGCATACGACGCGATGCGATCTTTGTGAAACGCCGGCTGCATGAGCCGCCGTTGACGGAGGTGCGTGGCCCCTTCGCTCGTCAGTAATCCCTGACCGAGCACACGCTTGGCGCGTTCGAGACCGCGCCCTTTTACGAATTTCCGTTGATCGGTGACGAGGACGTCTTTGACGTACTGCGGATGGTTGAGCAGGACGACATGCTCGCCGGCCATGAAGACGTGCGCGATGTCGCCGTGCTGGCGTGCCAGACCGCCGAAGAAACCGAGCGGGTCGCGGCCGGGTCCGTAGAGCACCAGCCGCAGCAACGAGCGCGGCGGCCCTGGCGGGTAGCCCTGTTCGCGCACTTACGCGCCTCCGCTCACCACCGTCCACGGCACGATGCGCCAGCGGGTGACGACGCCGTGCTGCACGTACGGATCGCGCTGAACGAACTGCTCGACGGCCTCGCGGTGATCCACGTTGAAGATGAGGAGCGCGCCCTCGTGCGGATCGCCCAGCGGTCCCGCCATCACCAGTTCGCCGCGACTGTGCGCGTCGTTCACCAGCGCCAGATGCGCTGGCCGGATCGGCGCGCGGCGCGCGACGTTGTCCTCGATGTAGTCGTACAGCAGGACGAAGTGCGGCATCGGCGTAACCGCTTACCGCCCTTGCGCGCTGCGGATTCTGGCGAGCAGTTCGTCCTGCTTCTCCTGCGATCCGGTGAACACCCCTTTCGGGTCGCCGGCGTATGGCAGCATCTGGGCAAAAATCACGTCGGCCTGATAGACATTCAGGCTGCGGCCGGCAAGATACTGCAAGCGCAGATTCCGGTCCTGATTGATCTGCGCGTCGCGCAGCCACGGCTGCATGTCTTCGGCGGAGCCCGCGTAGGTTGAGAAGAGATCCATCACCGACGGCATGCCGATGTCCGCCAGCGACTGCTTCACTGGCGCATACTCCGGCCGCGCCAATCGCGCTTCGATCTCGTCGAGATTGATCGTCGTCCCCTCGACCTGACCGAGCAGCACGAGATCGTAGCCAGCTCCGTTGTAGGTGTTGGCGAAGATCATCCCCTTCGGGAATGCCTCGAAGAAGGTCGCGATCTCGCTCTTCACCGCCTCGGTGTTGCTCTCGTACAACTGCACGAACAAGGTGACGATGCCGCCGGGGTTCAAACGCGACTTCGCCAGCTCGAAAAATTCGCGCGTGTAGAGCATGGCGGCGCCCTTCACCCACGGGTCCAGTGGATCAGAGGTAATCGCATCGAACTTCTCGTGCGTCGTCAGCAAGAAGTGCCGCGCATCGTCCAGATGGACATCCACCTTGGGATTGCGGACGACATCGAAGTTCGGGCCGGAGAAGTAGGTGGAGACCACACGCGGCACGAGCGGTTCGATTTCGGCGATCGTTTCGTGCGTGACGGCCGGATCGATCGAGACCGCGCCCGCCGTCACGCCCGCGCCGCAGCCGATGACGACGACACGGCTCGGCGTTTTCGGCACGAGTGTCGTCAGGTGACCGAGCATCCGCTGCAAGCGCATGTCCTGCGGCTCGCTCGACGCCTGCACCTTGCCGGCGTTGTGATAGTTGCGCACGCCGTTCGACTGCTCGGACACCGCCACCGACGCGTTCCACCCTTCGCCGACGTAGATGATGTTCGACTGCCCCAGTTGCAGCGCGGTGTTGCGGCCATAGGCGACAAAGACACCAGGAATCGGCTGCACGCTCAGCGTCAGCAGGCCGACAGCCGCGCCAGCGGCGGCCAGCGTCAGCGCCGAGAATTTGGCTTCGGCAAACACCATCAACCCGGAGATCGCGGCCACGATGATGAGCACCTGCTGCGAGCGTTGCGTCCCCAGCCAGACGATGAGGACGAGGCCGGTGATGAGCGACCCGACGATCGCGCCGAGCGTGTTCGCGGCATACACGCGCCCCACCAGACGCGCGGGGTCTTCGTCTTTTGACGAAACCGCCGCCAGCGCGAGCGGGAAGCTGGCGCCCCAGAGAATCGCGCCGGGGAGCACGGCATACAGACAGCGGACGAGATCGAGTTGAAACTCAAACCAGGCACTCGACGAAATCGACGGATTGATCGGCCAGTACGGCAGCGACTGCGTCAGCACCCACGCCGCCCACGCCATGCACGCGGCGAGCCCCAACTGACACCAGCCCAGCGCGATGCGCGGCTGCGCCACATGGCGGCCCATCAGCGTGCCGACGCTGCTGCCGATGCCGATGCCGGCGAGGAACACCGCCAGAATCAGCGAGAAGGTGTACACCGTCGCGCCAAGGAGCAACGAGAGCTGACGCGTCCAGAGCACTTCGCAGGCCAGCGCCGTCAACCCGGACAGCGCAATCACCAGATACACCAACCGGCGATCTGACGTCTCTGCCGTGACGACGCCCGCCGATCGTGTCTCCGCGGCGGCATCATCCGAGACCGGCGACGCGAACGGTTCGAGGTGCGCGAGGAAAAGCGCCAGCAGCGCGACGGCGATGTTCAGCGCGACAGCGACATAGGTCGCGACCGAGACGTTGTAGAACGACAGCAGGAAGAAGCCCGCGAGTAGACTGCCGACCACTGCTCCGGCGGTATTGCCGCCATAAAAAAATCCGAGCCACGCCACGCCGTCCGGCGTGCGTTCGACCCACCGGGCAATCGCCGGCAGCGTCGCGCCCATCAGCAGCGTGGGCGGCAACAAGCAGATGCCCGCCGCGACGCCGCGCAGCAGAATGCCGACGATGCCAGAGCCGGCCCACGCGGTGTAGACGCCGCCAAGCACCGGCATGCCGAACAGAATCAGGAGGCCGATGGAGCCGATGCCGAGTTCGAGCCAGGCGTAGACGCGAAGCGGATGGGCGTCAGTGGAGATGAAGCGCGGCAGCAGCAAGCTGCCGAGGCACATGCCTCCCATGAAGGTGCCGAGCAAGACCGCAATCGACACCGCTGAGGAACCGATGACGAGTTCCAGCAGTTGAAACCAGACGACTTCGTAGATAAGAGCCGCGCAGCCGCTGCCGACAAACAGCAGCAACATGGCGGGCAACAGGCGCCGCGAGTTCATGAAGCTCCTTCAATCACAGTCAAATCGGGACCACAACAAGCGACGCGCATTCTACCTAAGGTTCCGCGGCAACGACAGCGGCGGGACAAAAAGAAAGGGCGACGGCCGTGTCGACCGTCGCCCCTCGTTACTCAGGCGCCCTGGGGCCGCCTGTTATTTCAGATGCTTGCTGACCAACTTCGTCATCGCGAACATGTTGACCTGCGGCTTGCCGAAGATCGGCTTGAGGTTCGCGTCCGCGTTGATCATCCGCTTGTTCTTCTTGTCCTGCAGGCCGTTCTTCTTGATGTAGGCCCACAGCTTCTTGGTGACCTCGGTGCGCGGCATCGGCTTTGCGCCGACAATCTCGGCAAGCGTGTCGCTCGGGGTCACGGGCTTCATGAAGGCCGCGTTCGGTTTCCGAGCCGCCTTTTTCTTCACAGTCTTCGCTGCCTTCGCTGTCTTCGCAGTCTTTGCAGTCTTCTTTGCCATGCCGTCTCCTATGAAGACGCACAATGCGTCGAAGGAGAGTACCACGAAATCACTCGTTTTCTCTCTCTGTGACGCATGTTTTTTCTCTATGAAACCACATCGCGGTGCCGATCCACCCACCACGCCCAGAGCGTCATGACGCCAGCGCCAGCGATGGCGGCGACCGCAAGCACCGTCACTGACGGCGGCGGCGCGCTCGAAATATTCGCGATGTACGCACCGACGAGCACCACGACGAGACCGGCAAATCCCCAGCGTCCGATCCGGTCGCGCGCCCTCGTGGTCGAGAGGTACACGAAGAGACCGATCGCAAACATCGCCAGCTCGATGCCGATTGTCGCAGGCACAGAGTTCCACAAACCGAGCCCATAGAGCGGCCCCCCCGGATAGAGCGGCATGTCGGGCCGGTGCGTCACAAAATCAAGCCCCCAGTGGCTCAGGACGAGCACACCGAGCACGAGCATCGTGCGGCGTCCGCCAACGATGCCGCGGTACAAACCGCCGATGACCACCGCCCACCCGAGCAGCGCGACAAGCGAGTGCGAGTACGGATAGTCGACAAACGCGAGCGGCGTGAAGACGGTATTCCCGGGATCGATGCGCACGTGCTCGATGCCCGCGAGCAGCAGCACCGGCCACAGCGTATCGGCCCACTGCGCGGCCAAGAGCAGCATCGCCAGCGACACGCGCGGCGTGGCCTTCTTCGCCGCAAGGCCCACGGCAAGGTGACCGAGAAACATCAGCCGCGCAGACTCATGACGCGGATGCGGTGCGCTTCGCTGTCGGTGACATACAGCGTGTTCGCGCGATCCACGAACAGGCCGTGCGGACGCGACAGCCGGCACGCGAGCGGATCGGTTTCTGGTCCGTCGCCGCGCTCGCCTGTGCCAAGGATCGTCGTGATGATGCCGCTTGCGAGATCGATCTGCCGGATCACATGGTTCTCGGTGTCCGCGATATAGAGACGCCCCGGACTCCACGCGAGTCCCTTCGGCCCGGCGAGCGTCGCGGCCGTCGCCGGACCGCCATCGCCCGAGTAGCCTTGCTTGCCGCTGCCGGCGACATGGTGCAGCGTCTGCCGCGCGGCATCGATGCGGTAGATGGCGTTGCCTTCGCGAAGCGCCAGATAGCAATCGCCGGCGGCATCGAACACCATCGTGCGCGGCCCTTGCAGCGGCGTGCCCGCCACCGGCGCGCCATCCGGCGCCGGTTGCGCGACGCCAGTCCCGGCATACGTCTCGATCCGGCCAGAGGCGAGATCGACACGGCGGATCCGTTGATTGCCGATGTCGCAGATGAGCAGCCGGTTGTCGTTCCCGATCGCGATGCTGTGCGGTTGATTCAGCATCGCCGCGCTCGCCGGACCGCCATCCCCCGAGTAGCCCGCGACGCCAGTGCCCGCCAGCGTCGAAATCGTGCCGCGCCGGTCAATCTTTCTGACGATGTGATTGTCGCGTTCGGCGATGTAGGCATTGCCGTTCGCATCGAACTGAATCTCGTGCGGCATGTTCAGCGACGCCTCGGTCGCTGGCCCACCGTCGCCCGTGCGCCCTTTCACGCCGTTGCCCGCCACGACTCGCATCGTCTTCGTGGCGAGATCGAACCGGCGGATCATCTGGTTGTCCAGATCGCAGAAATACAGACCGCCGTCCGGGCCAATCACGATGCCGTAGGGATTGTTGACCTGCGTATCGCTCTTGCCGGGAGCGCCGTTCCCGACGAGCGTTGAAACCGACGCCGACGCCGATAGACGTGTGGCGCCAGCGAGCACGAACAGACTCCCAAGGAATGCACGCCGATTCATGCCACCGCCTCCTTGTTACGCATCCCCAGACTCGCGGCGATTCACCATCATTGTGGCGACGTCATCAAAGAACGCGCGCAGCCGATCCGCCGCCACCGGCGACAACTGCACCTCGTCAAGCGCGCGCGTCATCAAGATCATCCAGCGATTACGCGCTGCCGGATCGATCGCAAACGGCGCGTGCCGCAGGCGCAGACGCGGATGCCCGCGCTGCTCCATGTAGCGCATCGGACCGCCAAAGCGCCCCACCAGAAAATCGCGCAGCCGCACCTCGGCGCCCACGAGATCGTCAGGCGGATACATCGGACCGAGAATATCGTCGCCCGGCACCTGACGATAAAACGCCGCGACGAGCGCGGCAAAGCCTTCCTCGCCGATGAGGCGATAGATCTCAATGTCGTCCATCATCGCCACTCCGGCGCGTAGGCGCGATTGCGCACGCGGGACTCCACGGCCAGACTGACGCTGAACAGCACGAAAACCTGCACCATCGCGATGGCGGCGTAGATGGCAAATCGCATGAACGCGCTCGGCTCGGGCCAACAGGTCATCCCGGCATCGAGACAGGCGCGGGTCAGCCGATCGAGCTCCGCGTGCTCGCGGAAAATGAACGCCAGCGCCACGCCGAAAATGACGGCGCTCCCGGCCAGATTGCCGAGGATGACCTGCCGCGTCCACCAGATCGGGTACGCGAGCGCCAGCCCGGCGGGAAGCGGCGCAATCGCCATCACCAGAATCCAGCTCCAATTGAGGCCCGCCGCCGCGTTCATGTTCACCATCATCGTTCCGCCAAGGCGATGGCGGGTTCCGGCACGCCATCGAAAAACTCCACGAGCCCTGTGTCGAGCGAGTACTCGGCGCCGATGACGACCAGCCCGTCTTTCGCGATGAGCGTTTCAATCAGTTCCGATCCGTGACGCAGATGACTCACCGAGGCGCCGATATTGGCGCGCACGGCATGGCGCACGAGCGTGTCGCGATCGTTCGCAAGCTCGGTGTGCATGAGCACCTCGATCGACGGACGGATCCGGTTGACGATCGACGCCAGGTGCCGCGACTGCTGTTCGGTCGAGCGGCTCAACTCGTCGATCGTGGCGAGAATCGCGCCGCACGATGTGTGACCGAGCACGACGACGAGCCGCGTGCCGTATTGGGTGGCGGCAAACTCCACGCTGCCAATCTGCGAGGGCGCCACGACGTTGCCGGCCACGCGGATGACGAACAGATCGCCCAGCCCCTGATCGAACACAATCTCCGCCGGGACACGCGAATCCGAGCAGCCGAGAATAATCGCGAACGGATTCTGCGCGATCGCCACCTCCCGGCGCCGCGCGCCGAGGTGCGTCCGGTGGCGGAAGTCGCCGGCAAAACGGCGGTTCCCTTCACGTAAACGGTCGAGAGCGTCGCGCGCAGGAATCATGTCGGTTGTCAATGGCCTCACGCCATTTTTACCCAAAATAGACCCGCCGTTCGCCACAACACAATTGACGGTAGACTTGCACCCGATGATTCTGGGCATCCCT
>JAISPN010000254.1 GCA_031274845.1 Acidobacteriaceae bacterium | reverse complement strand
AAGGGGTATCGTTTGCCGCCGCGCTCGACGGGCGTCACGTCTTTCCGGATGTCGCCATCAAGATGTCCGAGGTGGGCGAATCAACCGGCGCCCTGCAGGAGATGCTGAACGCCGTGGCTGATTTCTACGACGAGGAGATCGCCACGGCGCTCGAACGCTTCATCACGCTCATCGAGCCGACGCTCCTGATTCTTGTCGGCATCGTCATTGCCGGACTGCTTCTCGCGCTCTATTTGCCAATTTTCCAACTCGGGTCAGCCGTCTCGATGTAAAAGGGAAGAGACACCAGACTGGACCATGGCTGAATCGCCGACCCCTCCACCTTCCGGGACTTCGTTGCCTTCCGCCGCGCCGGAACTGGGCGCGGCCGAGCGACGGGCCGAACTGGAACAGGCGCGGCATCTGGCCAACCGTTACCGGCTTGAGTTCGTCGACATGGATACCTTTCGGATCGATCAAGCGCTCTTCCGATCGATCCCGGCCGATCTCATGTTGCGCTACGGTTTCGTGCCGTACCGGCGCGACGGCCAGACGCTCTCGATCGTCATCTCCGATCCGACGGATCTGCCGACGATCGACGAACTCGGCGTCGTCCTCGCCACGCCGCTCAAGATTGCCGTCGGTCCCAAGTCGGCCATCGAATCAATTCTCAAGAAGAGCGAAAGCTCGCAGCGTGTGCTTGAAGACGCCACGGAAAGCTTCCAGCTCCAGTTACTCAAAGACGAGGACGGAGCCGAGGACCACCTGACGGTCGAGCGGCTGACGAGCGACATCAGCCCGGTCATCCGTCTGGTGGATTCCACAATCTTCACCGCCATCCAGCGGCGCGCGAGCGACATCCACATCGAAACCGAAGACGAAGCGGTGCAGGTGAAGTACCGCATCGACGGCGTGCTGCAGCCGGCCATGCGGCCGATCGCCAAACAGTTTCACAGCCCGATCCTCTCGCGCATCAAAGTGATGGCCGAACTCGACATCGCCGAGAAGCGCGTCCCGCAGGATGGCCGCTTCAAGCTGCGGATGCCGGGCAAGACGATCGACTTCCGCGTCTCGATCATGCCGAGCGTGCACGGCGAAAACGCGGTCATCCGCATTCTCGACAAGGAATCGCTGAGCGAGCAGTTCACCGAGCTCACGCTCGACATCCTCGGCTTTCCGGAGACCGAGCTCAAACGCTTTCGCAAGTACATCGCCGAGCCGTACGGGATGGTGCTGGTCACTGGTCCGACGGGCAGCGGCAAGACAACGACGCTCTACGCGGCGCTCTCGGAGATCAAATCGCCTGAAGACAAGATCGTCACGATTGAAGATCCGGTCGAGTACCAACTGCGCGGCATCACGCAGATTCCCATCAACGAGAAGAAAGGGCTGACGTTCGCGCGCGGTCTTCGATCGATCCTGCGTCACGATCCCGACAAGATCATGGTGGGTGAGATCCGCGACAACGAGACCGCGCAGATTGCAATCAACTCGGCGCTCACCGGCCATCTGGTGTTCACGACCGTTCACGCCAACAACGTGTTCGACGTGCTCGGCCGGTTTCTCAACATGGGCGTCGAAGCCTATCAGTTCGTCTCGGCGCTCAACTGCGTCCTCGCGCAGCGGCTGGTACGCGTCATCTGCGCGCACTGCAAGCGTCCGGCCGCCGTGACGCCGACGCTGCTCGAAGAATCGGGGCTCGATCCCGCGCTGGCAGAGACGCACACGTTCTACGAAGGGCTCGGCTGCTTCGAGTGCAACGGCACCGGATTCAAAGGACGTCAGGCGATCTGCGAACTCCTCGATCTGACCGACCGCATCCGCGAGATGATTCTCGAGAAACGTCCCGCGTCGGAGATCAAGAAAGCGGCGCGCGAGGACGGGATGCGGTTCCTCCGCGAGTCGGCGGTGGAGCGGGTCATGTCCGGCCTCACGACGCTTCGTGAAATCAACAAGGTGACCTTCGTCGAATGAGCCTGTTCTCTCTGTCGTTCCAGACGGCGGAGCCGCCCATGGCGGCGCTCGACATCAGCGCGCACGCGGTGACGGCGGCGCGGGTCGACACGCGCGGCGGCGATCTCGTCGTCGTCGCGCAGGCGTCCGAACCGTTACCGGCGGGCGCGCTCACGCCGTCGCTCTCCGCTGGCAACGTGACGCATCGCGCCGCGGTCAGAACCGCCGTCGCGCGCGCGCTGGAACAGATCGGCCGTCCACGGCGGGTGGCGCTCGTCGTGCCAGATCCGGTGGCGAAGGTCTCCGTGGTCCGCTTCGAGCAGGTGCCCGATCGCGCGCGCGATCTCGAGCAGGTGATCGGCTGGCAGGCGCAGAAAGGGTCGCCCTTTCCGCTCGAAGAGGGGCAGTTGTCGTTTGTCACGGCGGCGGCGGTCTCTGGCGGTCAGGAGTTTCTCGTCACCTTCGCGCGGCGTGATGTCATTCAGGAATACGAATCGCTCGTCACCGACGCTGGCGCAGAGCCTGGCCTCGTCGATCTCTCGACGTTCAACGTCGTCAACGCGGTGCTGGCGGAGCGGCGCGATCTTGCGACCGCCGACTGGCTGCTCGTGAACGTCGCGCCCGGCTGGATGTCGGTCGCCATCTTGCGCGGACCGCACATCACCTTGTTTCGCAGCCGCAGCGCGGTCGACGAAGGGGAGGGGACACTCATCGATCTCGTGCACCAGACGACGATGTACTACGAGGATCGATTGGGCGGCGCCGGGTTCGCGGCAATCGTGGTGAATGGCGCGCCGCAGACCACTAACGAGCGTCACCAGGTGACCACGCGCACGCTTGAAGCGCGGCTTGACGCGACGGTGACGATCGTC
>JAISPN010000245.1 GCA_031274845.1 Acidobacteriaceae bacterium | reverse complement strand
CTGGCCAACGCGCGACGGCAGAGCGCGCAGTTGCGGACGGTTGTCGAGCAGGTGCAGCAGTACGACGCGCGCAAGACGCAGTTACTGGAGCGCGTCGAGCTGATTGAGCAGTGGCGTGCGCGGCAGGCCGGTCCAGTGCATCTGCTCGACGAGGTCAGCCGCGCGCTGCCACCATCACTGTGGCTAACCGAGTTGCGACAACGCCCGTCCGGTGGTGACGTGTTGATTGCAGGCCGCTGTGGCGCGCTCACCGACCTGTCTGATTTCGTCGGCGCACTTGAGCGGTCCGGGTACTTCAAGCGATCGATCGAAATCGTGAACACCGTGGCCGACAGCGGTAAGTCGGGCATGGACGTGATCTCGTTCCAGATCAAGGCGGTGTTCCAGCGGCCAAGCGAGAGGGTTTTGCCGCGAACGGTGTCACAGGCTGTGGATGGGGAACACTGATGGCGATCGGTCTCGACGCGCTCCCGTGGTACGGCCAGGTCGGCATCTTCGCGGCGCTTGCCGTCGCTGGAAGCGGCGCCTTCTACAACGTCTACGACAGGCCCACCGAGGTTGCGATGCAGGCGCGCCGTGGTGAACTCGCGCATGTGCAGGCAGACATTCAGCGAGGACGTGATGCATCGCAGAGACTGCCGAAAGTTCGTCAGGAGGTTGACGCGCTCGATGCGCGTCTCACCGACTTGCGAGCCGTGTTGCCGGAAGAAAAGGATGCCGCGGATCTGTTGCGTCAGTTGCAGCTGCTCGCCACGCAGTCGAACCTTGCGATCACGTCGTTCACGCCGGCGCCAGCCGTCATCCGCGAACTGCACGCCGAGTGGCCGATGAGTCTCGAACTGCAGGGCTCGTATCACAACCTTGGGTTGTTTCTCGATCGGTTGAGCACACTCGCGCGTATCGTGAACATCAGTGAACTGACGCTCAAGGGCCGAGGCGCGGTGAGTCCAGACGCCACGATCGATGCGAGCTTCGTGGCGACGACGTTCGTGCTTGTCGACACCTCAGCGTCAACGGTTCCAGACAAGAAGGCGGACTGACGTGCGCACGGTGGGTTTTGTCTGCTGCTCGTGCGTGTTTGCCGCAAGGGTTGCCGCGCAATCCGTGGCCGTGCCGGTGATGCCGGAGCCCTACCGCTATCAACCAGAGGGGCGTCGCGATCCGTTTGTGAGCCTCATCACGCCGAGCGTTGCCCCTCCGCCAGCGCGTCGCGCGGAAGGGTTGGCGGGCGTATCCGTGGACGAAATCGCTGTTCGCGGCGTGCTGCAGATCCGCGATCGATTCGTGGCGATGATAGAGGCGCCGGATCGCAAAACCTACATCGTTCATCAGGGCGATCTGGTCGCGGACGGCGTTGTGGCGCGTGTCATCCCGCAGGGGCTCATCCTCGTCCAGCACATTGCCGATCCATCGTCTTGGCAGAAACAGCGCGAGGTGCGTAAGCTCCTGCGGTCGTTCGAGGACGCGAAGGAGCAGCCGTGACGAGGCGCGTTGCCGCGATGCTGTTGTGTGCGCTTGCCGCTGCCACGACCCCGCATCAGATCGCGGCGCAAGCTGGGTTGCCGCCGTCAGGAGGCCGCGCCAGTTCGCAGGCCTTGGCAACGGAGAGCAAGACGTACTCGGGCGATCCGGTCAGCCTCGATTTCGAGCAAGCGGATCTGCGCGCGGTGTTGCGCGTGTTCTCCGAGATTAGTGGTTTGAATGTGGTGATCGATTCCACGGTTGCCGGGTCGGTGGACGTCTCGTTGCGCGACGTGCCGTGGGATCAAGCGCTCGATATCATCCTTCGCGCCGGGAAACTGGGGTACACGATCGACGGCTCGGTGGTCCGCATTGCGCCGCTGGTGGCGCTGGCGGAAGAGGAGGCGCAGCGTCGCAGACTGGCGAACGAGCAGCTGTTTGGCGGCGCCGTGCGCGTGTTCACCAAGACGCTCAGCTATGCCCATGCCGGCGAGCTTGCGCCGCTGATTATCAAGAGCGCGCTGTCGCCACGCGGCACGATGCAGGTGGACGCGCGGACAAACACGCTCATCATCACCGATCTGCCTGAAGCAGTCGCGATTGCCGAGCACCTGATTGACTCGCTCGACAAGGCGCAGCCGCAGGTCGAGATCGAAGCGCGCATCGTGCAGACGACAAAGGATTATGCGCGGCAGCTTGGCGTGGCGTGGGGGATGGCCGGCAAGGTCGATCCGGCGCTCGGTAATGCCACCACGCTGACGTTTCCAAACAAAGGTTCGTTCGACGTGACGACCGATCTGAACGCGCCGGCAGCGTCCACGGCCGCCGGGCTCGCGCTGGGATCCATCAACGGCGCGTTCAACCTCGATCTCGCGCTCTCGGCGCTCGAAAGTTCAGGCCACGGCCGTCTGCTGTCAACGCCGCGTGTGTCGACGCAGAACAACATCGAGGCCGAGATCAAGCAGGGGGTGCAAATTCCCATTCAGATCGTCTCGAACAACACGGTGACGGTCTCCTTCAAGGACGCGGCGCTCACGTTGAAAGTGCTGCCGCAGATTACAGCGGTTGGCACGGTGATCATGAAGATCGCGGTCGAGAACGCGACCGCTGATTTCAGCAAGCAGGGGAACGGCATTCCTCCCATCAACACGCAGTCGGCGATGACGACCGTCCTCGTCGCCGATGGCGAGACGACGGTGATTGGCGGTATCTACGCGAATATTCAGGCCGCAAGCAACGACCACACGCCGGGGCTGAGCCGCATTCCGTTTCTCAACTGGCTGTTCAAGCGCGACGTTGTGTCCGACACCAGCTCGGAACTGCTGATGTTCATCACGCCTCGCATCACGAAAGGAGAGGGGCGCTATG
>JAISPN010000234.1 GCA_031274845.1 Acidobacteriaceae bacterium | reverse complement strand
GGACAGGCGTCGTCAACGGGCTGGTCGGCGAATCGTGTGTTATACGCATAACAGACGAAGCCGTCTGGCTGTCGCCCCATCATGAGCAAACCGCGCCGGAGCCGTGGCTCGACCTGATCCTCGCCGTTCCGCGCCCCAAGGTGATGCGCCGCCTCTGGGCGCAACTGGCCGCGATGGGTGTCGGCCGCATCCTCCTGACCAACGCCGCGCGCGTCGAGCGGAACTATTTCGATACGCACATCCTGACGCCAGAAGTGTTTCGTCCGCTGCTGCTCGAAGGATTACAGCAGGCGAAGGACACGCGGCTCCCGTCAGTGACCGTTCATCGCCAACTCAAGGTGCTCGTGGAAGACGATCTCGATCGTCTCTGTCCTGATGAAGTGCGGCTGATGGCCGATCCGCCGGCGCAGGATCGGCCTGCCGATGTCTTGCGTCGTTGCCGCGCCGCGCGGGTGTTGCTAGCCATCGGTCCCGAAGGCGGGTGGACCGAATACGAGCGGACGCTGCTTGGCGCGCACGGTTTCCGCCCGATTGGTGTTGGACCACGCACGCTGCGGACCGACACGGCGTGCGTGGCGCTCCTGGCGGTCGTCCACGACGCGCTTCGCGAGTTGACGTGACGGATCGGAACAAGCCATGTTTCAGGACGAGGGGAGGTCAGCGTGAGAAGAATTCACGGATGTTCCGGCGTGGTGGCCGTGTTGGCGATGATGCTGGCGCTTGCCACGATGGGCTCGCACGCGCAGAAGGGAGAGGTCGGCCCGAAGGTTGAAAAGACGTATGGCGACGGTCTTCCTCGCGACCGGGACCGAATCGTATTTCGGGATGACCAGTATCCATTCTGGCCGCTGACGCCAGAGCAGCAACAGTACGCCAGCATCAACGGAAGCCGCATGAAGCAGCATGTGGTGAACCTCGCGAACATCGCGCTGAAATACCGCGACGAGGGGCATCAGTGGTGGGGACGCTTTCCCGGCACCACGGCGGACCGCGAAGGCATGAGTTACATGGTCAAGGAGTTCGAACGCCTCGGCCTCACGGTTGAACATTTTCCGTACACGCTTCCCACGGACTGGCGTCCGTCAACGTTCAGCGGGAGTTACAAGAGCGCTGATGGGAAGACGATCGAGTTGCAGACGGTGTTCCCGGTGTCTGGTACCAAGGCGACGCCCGCTGGCGGGATCACGGCAGACGCGGTGTGGGTCGGGATTGGCGCCGGCGCGGACTTCATCGGCCGCGACGTCAAGGGGAAGGTCGTCGTCATCTACAGCACGTTTGTGCCTGGCGGCCGGAGTCATTCGGCCAGTGACCGCGCGCGTCTGTTCAATTCGAACGCGCGCGCCGTCCAGAACGGCGCGGCGGCTGTTTTGGACATCATGGCGGTGCCCGGCAACGGGCAGTTCCAGCCCGAAGGCGGCTTGAAAGAGGTGCCGCAGTTCACGCTGAGCCAAGACGAAGGCTTCGCGTTGCGAGATCGGCTGGACAGGGGCGAGACGATCACCATGCACTTCGAATTAGCGGTGCCGCCTCTCACCAATGTGCAAACCGAATACACGATCGCGACGTTGCCCGGCGCGTCCGATGAACAGATCGTGGTCATGACGCACACCGATGGCTACTTTCAGGCCGCTATGGACAACGCCGCTGGGATGGCGAGCGCTCTCGAACTCGCGCGCTTTTATGCGGCCAAGCCGCAAGCGCAGCGTCCGCGCACCATGCGGTTCATTCAGTTTCCCGATCATCACCACGGCGAGGTGGCCCGTGGAAAACACATCGATCCCACCTACCCCTGGGACAAAGTGGCCGTGAAGTTGACGATGGAGCATCCGTCGCAAACGTTGTTGTTCATGAACAACGACAGTCTCAGTCCGACCAATTCGATCGGCGCGTTCCGGTGGAATGCGCTCGGCAGCCCAGCGTTCGAAAAGATGATTTTTGAGACGCTGCGCGAGTTTGGCGTCTCGGTCTACGCGCAGATGGAAGGGCCGAAGAATGGGGGCTACGCGCCCTCATTCCATATCATCGACCATGTGATCTACCACACGTCACTCGACACGCCCGATCTCGTCCCGGCCACGGGGCTCGAACGCAGCACGCGGGCGTTTGCCGCGGCGCTCGATCGCGCGAACGCGATGACGATGGCGGAATTGCGCGGTCCCAACTTCGTGCCGAGAGGTGATTCGGGACAGGATCGTGACGATGCGCCGGGTGGCCGAGGTCAACGCCCCCAGACATCGACGCCGCGATAGCGCCACCTTCTCTTCCAACCCCTCTCCCACGCGTGGGAGAGGGGAGCTCTTCTTCTTGAAATGTGCCCCCCGACGGTCAATGACCCAGTGACCAGATGACCTGCTGACCAGATGGGAGTTGACCAAGATGTGTCGTGCCGGCGGTTTGGCGATGACGGCACATCCCGAGTGTTTCGGTGACGAGGTGTTCCGCCCACCATCGCGCGTCGTACGTGGTGACGTTGGCGCGTAGCAGCCGCATCCGTTTCATCTGTTCGGCGGTCGACATCGCGATGGCTTGCGCGAGCGCGTTGGCGCTCTGATCGATCGCGCGAGGGTTGACCAGCAGCGCCGCGCGGAGCTGATGCGCGGCGCCAGCTGTTTCGCTGAGGACGAGCACCCCTTGCTCGTCGGTGCGCGCGGCCACGAACTCTTTGGCGACGAGGTTCATGCCGTCGTGCAGGCTGCCGACGAAGCAGAAATCCGCGGCGCGATAGAGCGCGTACACATCCGCCGCGTCGTGATGATGTTCTCTTAAGTGAATCGGCTGATACGTGGCGGTGCCGAAGCGCGCGTTCACGCGGTCGCGCGTCGCCACGATTTCTTCGCGCGCCTGTTGATACGCCGGCAGGCAATCGCGGCTCGGCTCCGCCACCTGCAGGAACACGAAGCGTCCCGGCAGATCGGGATGACGTTCGAGCAGCCGTTCGACCGCCAGAAATTTTTGCTGAATGCCTTTCGTGTAGTCCAGACGATCGATGCCGATGCCGACGAGCGCGTGGTCGGCCACCGAGAGGTCGCGGCGCAGCATCGCGCGGCACACGTGTACGGGTGGCGCCGATCGTGCCGCGTGATTGGCGGGATCGACGCCGACCGGGCAGACGCGCACGGCGGTCCGATGATCGCGGTAGCGCACGGTGTGCATCGTGTAATCGACCTGCGCGTCGACAAACGACTCGATGCACGCCAGGAAGTTGAATCGATCTTCGTCGGTCTGCACGCCGATGACGTCGCTGGCGAGCAGGCCGTCGAGCAACTCGAACGCCCAGGGACAGGCGCGGAGCGTGCGTGGACGCGGCCACGGAATGTGCCAGAACGTCAGGATCGGACTGGCGGGCATCGTGCGCCGAATCATGCGTGGCGCCAGCGCGAAGTGATAGTCCTGCACGAGCACCAGCGGATGGCGGCCGCGCGCTTCGTCGGCGACGGCTGCCGCAAACTGTTCGTTGGCCGCGTGGTACATCGCGAAGTCGTCGTCACGAAATTGCGGCGTGACGTTGACGTCATGGCATAGCGGCCAGAGCCCTTCGTTGGCAAATCCGAAGTAGTAGCCGCGATGGGTCGCATCGTCGAGCCACACATAGCGCAGACGGTAGCGTGGTTTTCCGGCAGGCACGCGGACGCCGTCACGCGAATCGACCGCTCGCTTGTCGGCGGCGCCTGCGCCGTGCGCGACCCACACGCCGCCTTTCCGTTCGATGAGCGGTTCGAGCGCCGTCACCAGACCGCTGGCGGAGCGCACGGTGCGAATCGTCTTCTTCGTCCCGTCTTCGTGCCGGACGGGCGCTCGATTCGCCAGCACGACAATACCGTCGGGCCAATCGGCTGTGCTTGAGGCGAGCGCGCGTGGGAACTGAGTGTTGATACGTCGACGGAACGGTATGAACATTTTTCCTCCCTGGTGGTGTCCCACGCGCGTTCACCCAAGTAAACTGCGCCGCGCGCGCCGGCACCATCCGGTCGACGTGGGAGATACGCAATTCTTTGGCCGGAGTTGGAGCTCGTCCGTGTGCTCCCCTTTTTGCCGGATGCCGCTCAGCTGGCGTGATGACGTAGGCTTCAGAAGAGAGGAAGAAGAGAGGGACTTGTTATGCGCCTGAAATCGTGGCTCGTCGCCGCGCTTGGACTCGGCAGTCTCGTCGTGTTGATCGCCGTGTCGGAGATCGCGTCGTCGCGCAAGGCGCAGGACATCTACGGACAGCTCGATCAGTTGAACAACCATCACCGTCTCGTCGAGGCGAATCTGCGCCGCCTGCGCTCGGACGTCAATCTGTCGGGGATCTTCGTTCGCGACTACCTCCTCGATGTCGCGCGCGAGCACGCGCCCGGGTATCGCGAGCAGATCACCGAGTTCCGGCACGAGAACATGGCCACGCTCGAAGAGTTGCGGACGCTCGTCACGCGCGACGATCAGATCGCCAGCCTGCAATCGATGCTGACCGACTATTGGGAGACGTTTGGTCCGTTGTTCGACTGGACGCCGGCCGAGAAGATTGAAAAGAGCGCGGCGTTCCTCCGCCGAGAAGTGGTGCCGCGGCGTGATGCGGTGCTCCGGCTCGCGCAGGAGATCGAGGAGTTGAACAACGCCAACCTGATCGCGCAGAAGGAAGAAGCGGCGCGGCGGCTTTCGGCGTTTCGTGACGATCTGCATCGTCTGTTGTGGCAAACGCTGCTGCTGGGTCTTGTCGTCGCGATTGGCGTGGTGGTCCGCTTGCGTATCCTCGAACGCCGGTCAGAGCGCGCCGAGCATCAGATGCGCGAGCTTTCGCAGCAGCTCGTGAGCGCGCAGGAAGAGGAGCGCAAGCACCTGTCGCGCGAGCTGCACGATCACGTCGCGCAGATGCTCACCGGGTTGCGGATGGAGCTTGGCCGCATCGAGCGCCTGGGCGCCAACGCGGCGCCGGCCGTCGCCGAGTCGAAGAAACTGGTGGACGATCTCTTCGGTACGGTGCGCCACCTGTCGCTCGGGTTGCGTCCGAGCATGCTCGACGATTTCGGTCTCGAAGCGGCGCTCGAGTGGCACGTGCGCGACTGCATCGCGCGCTACAACATCGACATCGATCTCCGCATGCACGGCACCTTCGACGCGCTCCCGGAGAAATACCGGACCTGCATCTACCGCGTCGTGCAGGAAGCGTTGACCAACTGCGTGCGCCACGCGCGCGCCACGGCGATTGTCATCACGATCACGACGATTGGCGGCGTGCTCCATCTCACGGTGACGGACAACGGCATTGGCCTCGATCCGGATCGCCACGACGCGGGGCTTGGACTGCGCGGGATCGACGAGCGGGTCAAGGAACTGGGAGGGGCGCGGACGATCAGCCGCAACGACGGTGGCGGCACGTCGCTGTCCATCCGTCTTCCGCTGCCCGCGCTTTCCGTGGAGGTGCCGCTTGCGCGTGTTGCTGGCTGACGACCATAGCATCGTCCGGCGCGGGCTCCGCGGGTTGATCGAAGCGGCGGGGCTGACGGTGGTCGGCGAAGCGGCGGATGGGCTCGAAGCGGCGCGGCTCGCGGAGGAGTTGCGGCCCGATGTCGTCATCCTCGATATCGCCATGCCGAAACTGAGCGGCATCGAAGTCGCGGCGCGCGCGCGGAAACTCGATCCGCCGCCCGGCATCATCATCCTGAGCGTCCACGGGGACGAGTCGTACATCATGCGCGCGCTTGCCGCTGGCGCGAACGCGTATCTGCTCAAGAGCGCCACCGACGAAGATCTGATTCCGGCGGTGCGCGCCGTGATGGCGGGGAAGCCGTTTTTTAGTCCCGCGGTGACTGGCGTCCTGGTCGAGGACTATATCCGCCGCCTGCAACATCGCGGGCTGACCGATTCGTACCATCTCCTGACCGACCGCGAGAAAGAGGTGTTGCAACTGCTGGCCGAAGGACGATCGAACAAGGAGGTCGCCAACCTGCTCACCCTCGGACTCTCGACGGTTGAAACGCACCGCGCGAACATGATGCAGAAACTCAACCTGCACAACACCGCCGAGATCGTGTTGTATGCCGTCCGGAAAGGATTGATCGTCTAACGAACGTGGCGGTTGTATGATGCGCGCTGAACAGGCAAGCGCCAGCGGGCGTGAGAGCGAGAGGCGGATGATTCGAACAACATCGCGTGTGTATCGGTGGATGGGCGTGTGGCTCGTGCTGTTGCTGCTCGGCGTCGCGCCTCCTCGCGCGCGGGCGGCGGACGTCGAGATTCTTCCCGATCTCATCTACGGCCACAAAGACGGGATGGCGCTCACGCTCGACGTCATCAAGCCGAAGGCGAACCCCAATGGCGCGGCCATCATCTACATGGTGAGCGGCGGCTGGGTCTCGCGCTGGGTGCCGGCGGAGCAGACGGCGGCGCGGTTTGCGTTTCTGCTGGACAACGGCTTCACCGTCATTGCCGTGCGTCACGGCAGCAGCCCGAAGTACTTCGTGCCGGAAGCGGTGGTCGATGTGCGGCGGGCGGTGCAATTTGTGCGGTACCACGCGAAAGAGTGGGGCGTCGATCCGGAGCGTCTCGGCGTCCACGGCGGGAGCGCGGGCGGTCATCTGTCGCTCATTGTCGCGCTGGCGCCAGACGCGGGGGATCCGAAGGCGGAGGAGCCGTTCCTGCGCGAGAGCAATCGCGTCGCGTCGGTGGTGGCGTACTACCCGCCGGTCGACTTGCGAGATTGGGCGCGTGGGGTGGTGCCAGTGACGCCGGATCAGCGGTTTCCCGCGCTCAACTTCGACCGGGAGCAAGCGCCCGCGCTCTCGCCGATTTGGTTCGTCACATCGGCCGCGCCGCCGACGCTCTTGATCCCTGGCGATTCCGATCGGACGGTGCCGATCAGCCACAGCCAGCGGTTGTTTCAGGCGCTGCAGGAGAAGTCGGTCAAGTCGGCGTTCATCACGCTTCCCGGCGCCGACCACGGATTTCAGGGGGCCGATCTCGAAAAGGCTCAGGCGGCGACGCTGAAGTGGTTCCAGGAGACGCTGGGTCCGACGAAGAAGTAGCGCCGCGGAATGGCGCGTTCTGACGGTTTCGCTCGATAAATTACGTCTGGGCCTCTACAATTATTCGGATGCGCCGAACCGATGTCGGAAATCCGGACTACTACCATCAGGTCGTCGATTGCCAATGGGCCTGTCCGGCTCATACCAATGTTCCCGAATACATCCGGCTCATTGCCCAGGGCCGGTTCACCGACGCGTACCTCTTAAACCGCGAATCGAACGTTTTTCCAGGCATTCTCGGCCGAACCTGCGACCGTCCGTGCGAGCCGGCGTGCCGGCGGACGCGTGTGGACGGCAAGCCCGTGGCGATTTGTCGTCTGAAGCGTGTCGCGGCGGATCATCGCGACGAGGTGACGCACCTGCTCCCGCGCGCGCCGGAGAAGAAGAACGGCAAGAAAGTGGCGCTCATCGGCGCCGGTCCGGCGTCGCTCTCGGTCGCCAACGACCTGATGCCGCTCGGCTATCAGGTGACGATCTTCGAGAAGTTCGCGAAGCCGGGCGGGTTGATGCGCGTCAATATCCCCGCGTTCCGTCTCCCCGAGCAGGTGCTCGACGAGGAGATCGGCTACGTCACCGGCATGGGCGTCGACGTGCGCTACAACTCGCCGGTCGATAGCCTCAAGGCGCTGCTCGACACGAAGGCGTTCGACGCGGTGTTTGTCGGCAGCGGCGCGCCGAAGGGGAAAGAGCTCGAAATTCCTGGGCGTCACGATTCGGATCAAGTGTTCATCGGCATCGAATGGCTCGCCTCGATTCACTTCGGGCATGTCGAGTCGGTCGGCAAGCGCGTGCTCATCATCGGCGTCGGCAACACCGCGATGGACTGCTGCCGGTCGGCGAAGCGTCTGGGCGCGACGGACGTGAAGGTGGTGGCTCGCAAGACGCGCAAGTATTTCAAGGCGTCGCCGTGGGAGCTTGAAGACGCCGAAGAAGAGCAGGTCGACATCGTTGAGAACCGCGAGCCGATCCGTTTCGTCATCGAGCACGGCAAGCTCGTGGGGATGGAGTTCAAGAAGTTCGAGAGCGTCGAAGTGAACGGCAAGCTCGAACAGACCGTTGCCGGCACCGAGATCCTGCCGTGTGATACGGTGATTCTCGCCATCGGTCAGGACAACGCCTTCCCGTTCATCGAGCGCGAGCTGATGGAGTTTGGCAAGTGGGACATGCCGGTCGTCGACAAGACGACGTTCATGTCGACGCGGCCGGGCGTGTTCTTCGGCGGTGACGCGGCGTTTGGCCCGCAGAACATCATCTGGGCCGTCGAGCAAGGACATCAGGCGGCCATCTCCATTCACAACTACTGTCAGGGCGTGCCGGTCGGCGAGCGTCCGCAGCGCGGCATGGAACTGCGCAGCACGCGCATGGGGTTGCACCAGTGGTCCTACAGCAACGACTACAACCCAGCGAAGCGCCAGAAGATGGTGCACGTCGAGTTGAAGAAGCGCTTTGCGACGATGAGCACGGAGGTCGAGGTGGGTTTCTCGGCCGAGCAGACGGCGGCCGAAGTGCAGCGATGCCTCAACTGCGACGTGCAGACGCACTTCACCGAGTCGCAGTGCATCGAGTGCGACGCCTGCATCGACATCTGTCCGGTCGACTGTCTGACGCTCACGCCGAGCGCTGACGAAGCGGTAATACGTCAGCATCTCACGGCGCCTGCCGTCAACCCGGAGCAAGCGCTCTTTGCGTCCGGGGCGCTCAAGCAGACCGGCCGCTTGATGATTAAAGACGAAAACGTCTGCGTCCACTGCGGCCTCTGCGCCGAACGCTGTCCGACCTATGCGTGGGACATGCGGAAGTTCACCGTGCTTATCCCACATGCCGGAGAACAGGTTGCGGAACCGGCCGCTACTGGCGCCCGCTGAGGATCCGAATGAACCGCGTCAACGACTTCGCTTTCAAAATCGCGACGGCAAACGGCACAGGGTCGGCGTCGGCGAACAGCCTCATCATGCAAGCCATTTTCCGGATGGGCATTCCGGTCACTGGCAAGAACGTCTTTCCCTCGAACATTCAGGGGCTGCCCACCTGGTATGAGATCCGCGTCAGCAAGGACGGCTACACCGCCCGCACGTCGCACTTCGATTTGATGCTGGCGCTGAACGCCGCCACGCTTCAGAAAGATGTGGACGAAGTGCGATCTGGCGGCTGGCTGCTGTACGACTCAAGCTGGCCGCTCGATGCGAACCTGAAGCGCGCGGACATCACCTACATCGACGTGCCGCTCGCCGATATGTGCACGGCGTCCTTCAAAGGGGTGCGCGAGCGCATCCTGATGAAGAACATCGCGTATGCCGGCGTGCTCGCCGCGCTGCTCGGCATCGACACCGACGTCATTCGCGCGCTGCTCAAGGAAAAGTTCGGCAAGAAGCCGGCGCTGATGGATTCGAACCAGAAGGCGGTCGATCTCGGCTACGACTACGCGAAGACGCACTTCGATTGTCCGCTGCCGATTCAGGTGCAGCCGCTCGACAAGACGAAGGACGCGATCCTCATCGACGGCAATACCTCCGCGGCGCTCGGCTGTGTGTATGCGGGCGCGACGGTTGGCGCGTGGTATCCAATCACGCCGTCGACGTCGCTCATGGAAGCGTTCCGCGGCTTCTGCCAGAAATATCGCCGCGACGACGCCACGGGGAAGAACAAGTTCGCGATTCTTCAGGCCGAGGACGAACTGGCCGCCATCGGCATGGTCATCGGTGCGAGCTGGGCGGGGGCGCGCGCGTTCACGCCGACCTCTGGTCCTGGCATCTCGCTGATGAACGAGTTTGTCGGCCTCGCCTACTACGCGGAGATTCCGGCGGTCCTCTTCGACGTGCAGCGTGCCGGTCCCTCGACCGGGATGCCGACGCGCACGCAGCAGGGCGACCTGATGCTCTGCGCGTATGCCTCGCACGGCGACACGCGCCACATCTGTCTCTACCCGTCGGACCCGCGCGAAGCGTTCGAGCTGGCGGTCAAGGCGTTCGATCTCGCCGAGCGGTTCCAGACGCCGGTGTTCGTGCTGACCGATCTCGACATCGGCATGAACGACTGGATGGTGCCGAAGCTTGAGTGGGACGACACGTATCGCCCCGATCGCGGTAAGGTGCTGAACGCCGAGCAGCTCGAAGCGGCGAAGAGTTTCTATCGCTACCTCGACGTCGACGGCGACGGCATCGCCTATCGCAGTCTTCCCGGCGTGCACCCGAAGGGCGCGTACTTCACGCGCGGATCGGGGCACAACAAGTTCGCGGGCTACACCGAAGACGAGGCCGAGTACACGGAAGTCGTCGATCGCTTGGCGCGCAAGACACAGCTTGCCGCGCGTTCGGTGCCGGCGCCGGTCGTCCGTCAGGCGGGCGGCACGCGGCTCGGGCTCGTCACGGTTGGCGGCTGTCACGCGGCGTGCATCGAAGCGCTCGATCTGCTGGAGAAGGAAGGCATCAAGGTCGACTACATGCGCGTGCGCGGGTTCCCCTTTGGCGACGAGGTGACGGCGTTCCTCGACGCGCACGAGGTGAACTTCGTGGTCGAGCAGAATCGTGATGCGCAACTCCGAAGCCTGTTGACGCTCGAGACCGGTGTGCCGCTCGAACGGCTCGCCTCGGTCCGCTACTACGGCGGGTTCCCGCTGAGCGCGCAGCATGTGATTGACGGCATCAAAGCGACACTGGAAAAGGCGGCCTGAGCGATGACGTACATTGCCAAACCCAAAGTACACGCGCCGACGCTGGCGAAGAACGAGATCGGCCTGACGCGTCGCGACTACGAAGGGACGATCAGCACGCTCTGCGCTGGCTGCGGACACGATTCGATTACCGCGGCGATCATCCAGGCGTTCTGGGAGCTGTCGATTCCGCCGTATCGCGTGGCGAAGCTCTCCGGTATCGGCTGCTCGTCGAAGACACCGGCGTACTTCCTGAAGGAAGCGCACGGCTTCAACAGCGTGCACGGCCGCATGCCGGCGCTCGTCGGCGGCGCTAACGCCGCGAACAGCGACGTCACCTACATCGGCGTCTCGGGCGACGGCGATTCGCTGTCGATCGGTTTCGGCCAGATGTCGCACGCGGTGCGCCGCAACGTCAACATGCTCTACGTGCTCGAAAACAACGGCGTCTACGGGTTGACGAAGGGGCAGTTCTCGGCGGCGGCCGATCGCGGCTCGCTCAGCAAGAAGGGCGAGGCGAACACGATGGAGCCCATTGACGGCTGCCTGCTCGCGCTGACGCTTGGCGCGACGTTCGTGGCGCGCAGCTTCTCTGGCGACAAGGCGCAGCTCGTGCCGATTTTAAAAGCGGGCATCGCGCACCGAGGCTTCGCGTTCGTCGACGTGATCTCCCCGTGCGTCACCTTCAACGATCACGAAGGGTCGACCAAGAGCTACGCGTACACGCGCGAGCACAACGTCGAGATCGTGCAGGCGAACTTTGTCGCGCCGGCGAAGGCGATTACGACGGAGTACGAACCGGGCGACGCCACGAATGTCATGCTGCACGACGGCTCCTGGGTCCGGCTGCGGAAGCTGGATGACGACTACGATCCGACCGATCGCGACCGCGCCTACGCGCACATCCGCGAACACCAGCGGAAGGGCGAGGTCGTCACCGGCCTGCTGCACATCTCACCCGATTCGCAGGATCTGCACGCGCAGTTGGGGACGATCGAGACGCCGCTCATCGAGCTGCCGTACGAGCAGCTCTGCCCGGGAAACGCCGAACTGCAGAAGATGCAGTCGCGGTTCCGCTAACCGGCACGCCGCGCGAGGATCGTCCGTTCGGCCGCGCGGTCTTAACTGTGCGGCGGCGCGACCGCGATCTCATTACTGCCCACCTTCACCTCCACCGGCTGCTCGCTGGTGGAGGCGCCGTTGTAAATCGTCAGCGTGTACGCGCCGGGCGGGATGTGCTCGAACACGAAGCGGCCGTCGCTGCCGACGACTTCGGCGTACGGCGTGGCCGATACGAAAATCTCCGCGGTCATCGCCGGGTGGATGTCGCAGCGGACGTCGTAGAATCCCGGCTCCTTGAAGACGTAATCGAAGGTGCCTCCCGGCGGGATCGAGCGGTTGAACTCGCTGGCGCGCTTGTCAGGGTTCCGCACGTTGATGTTGTGCAGCTCGCTGTCGCTGCTGCGGAATGAGACCGGCGCATTCGCGTAGGCGATGAGCGTGCTCGGCACAA